>CAJNCO010000001.1:600000-900000 GCA_905221305.1 bacterium | reverse complement strand
GCACTGACGATCGAAGGAGCTAAGGTTCTAGGAATGGAAAAGCAGATAGGAAGCCTAGAAGTTGGCAAGCAAGCGGATTTTCTGGTCATTCAACCACAAGGAAAAATCCATCTTCAACCTCAGAAAAATATGCTCTCTCATCTGGTTTATGCTGTCAAATCCAGTGATGTTGATGATGTTTATATCGCTGGAGAACAGGTGGTTAAGCAAGGCAAAGTTTTGACAGTAGAGATTTAAAAAAATTTAAAAAAAGTTTGCAAAAATCTTGCATTCTTTTTTTGTCTATGCTATACTTATATACGGTTTGAAAAAACTGCCTAAGACAGTAGGGGAGCTCGACTCATAAAGATCCTACCGAGGACAAAACGTATCATGTAAAAAGAAGCGTATTGTACTTTCGTGTCTAGGTTTGGGCGCGTTTTTCTTTTGGAAAAATTCCCCAAGCAAAATAATTACGGAGGTGAACACACTAATGAGTGAAGCAATTATTGCTAAAAAAGCGGAACTAGTTGACGTAGTGGCTGAAAAAATGAAAGCTGCTGCATCTATCGTCGTTGTAGACGCTCGTGGTTTGACAGTTGAGCAAGATACAGTTCTTCGTCGTGAGCTTCGTGGAAGCGAAGTTGAGTATAAAGTCATTAAAAACTCAATCTTGCGTCGTGCAGCTGAAAAAGCTGGTCTTGAAGATCTTTCATCAGTATTTGTTGGACCATCTGCAGTAGCATTTTCTAACGAAGATGTTATCGCACCAGCGAAAATCTTGAACGATTTTGCTAAAAACGCTGAAGCACTTGAAATCAAAGGTGGTGCAATCGAAGGCGCTGTCGCATCTAAAGAAGAAATCGTTGCTCTTGCGACTCTTCCAAACCGCGAAGGACTTCTTTCTATGCTCCTTTCTGTACTTCAAGCGCCAGTGCGCAACGTTGCTCTTGCAGTCAAAGCGGTTGCAGACAACAAAGAAGACGCAGCTTAATCTTAAGCTACGCAGCGTAGCCTAGCTACGGAAAAACGATTATAAAATTTAAAACTTATTTGGAGGAAATAACAATGGCATTGAACATTGAAAACATTATTGCTGAAATTAAAGAAGCTTCAATCCTTGAATTGAACGACCTTGTAAAAGCTATCGAAGAAGAATTTGGTGTAACTGCAGCTGCTCCTGTAGCTGTTGCTGCAGCTGGTGCTGCTGACGCTGGTGCTGCTAAAGACTCATTTGACGTTGAGTTGACAGCTGCTGGTGACAAAAAAGTTGGCGTTATCAAAGTTGTACGTGAAATCACTGGTCTTGGACTTAAAGAAGCTAAAGAACTTGTTGATGGTGCACCAGGTGTCATCAAAGAAGGCGTTCCAACTGCAGAAGCTGAAGAAATCAAAGCTAAATTGGAAGAAGCTGGAGCTTCAGTTACTCTTAAATAATAGAACAACTACATTAGTAGCTTAAAAACATGATTAAACCGCTATTCTTAGGAGTAGCGGTTTTTCTTTTTGTTCTAGAAGGGGCAAAAAAGGGGCAAACTATTTGTAAATTTTATCCAGTACATCAACAACTCTTGACTTTATATTTTTGGTTACGTGAGTGTATATTTCCATTGTAGTTTTTCCGTTATCTTTATGACCAACTCTCTGAGTAATGGCTTTTAGAGGAATATTGTTTTCTGCAAGTGTGCTGATAAGAGTATGTCGTAGAATGTGAGGATGCAGCGGTTTATTGATTGGATTTTTTAGAGTAGCGTTAGCATTTTTCATCAACTTACCAATACTAGATTTATGGATTGGAATACCGCTAGATGAAACGAATATAAATCCCATATCTTTATAGTTTGGGTTTGTATTTTTTCTTAATTCATGCAGCTCTATAAATTCTTCTATAATCTCAATTTCTTTATTGGTTAAATCGACCACTCTGATAGACGATAAGGTTTTGGGCGTAGTCTTGATACCCTCTGAACCCTTGCGTGTTGGATCTAAAGTCCCGTTGATAGTAATAGTACGGTTTTTCTTGTCGTAATTTTCAAATTTAAGTGCACCAGCTTCACCAACTCGACAACCATTGAGTGCCATAAACTCAGCCATACGAGCGACGTTATACCCTCGGTTATATTTTTTCATAGCTTTTAAAAGTCGCTTTAATTCGCTTTGTTCAAGGAACTTATCTTCAATTCGTTCCATAGTTTCGTATGTGACGACTTGTTTTGGCAGTCTGACACGTTGGATAGGGTTGCTGTCAATCAACTCTAAATCTTGAGCGTATTTGAATACCATGCTTAGTACGGATTTGTGCTTTTTTAATTTGATATGATTGTCTTCTGAGTCTGTAAAATATTGTTGAGCATATTTAGCAGTGATGTTTTTAATTTTAACCCCTGGAGCAAAACTTTCTTTTACTTCATCGACTGCATAGATCATAGTTTTCTCAGTAGAAGGTTTGATGGACTTTTTATGAAGTTCCCACCAATCGTCTAGAACAGCATCGAAAAGCATATCAGTGGTAGTTAAACTTTGTAGTTTTTCAGCTATTTTTTCATCCAGTTGCTTCTGAGCTTCCTTCTTTGCTCGTGATGAGCCTGATTCTAAAGTCACAGAAACTCTTTTCCATTTTTCAGTATATGGGTCTTTGTATCTCTCGAAAAATTTATATTTTCCGTTGGAAATTTTTTCCATCCACATTGTATTTACCTCACTTTTTTGATAAAATGGGTATAGTAAAGAGGGCTTTTTAATGCCTTTTACTATACAGGATATCCTCACATCTTAGCTTGCAGGCGGTGTGGGGATTTTTTATTTTTTTAAGACTTTCAACTTAATTTGTATCTTGAATGAATCCTTGACAGTACGAAGTTTATCGCTTTCTGGATCAATATCTTTGTAATCACCACCATAAATTTTAGCAATTTTTATAACTTCATTATTTGAATCTGTGGTTAACCTTAATACTTTTCTATTTTTGGACTTACTGACATAACCTAAGTGATAACCTCGAACCACAATTTTAACTGCATTAGGGTCAAATTGATTATCTAATTCAGGGACAAAGTCTACATCTGAAAGCTCAAAAGGTGAATATTTGTAAAATCTATCACTAAAAATCAACTCTTCTTTAATTTCTTTAGAAGTATATCCTAAATAAGGCACATCATCTGATTCTTGTATGAGTCCTTGACATAAATCTGAGAAAGCTTCTTGATGATAAGATATTCCTTTCACTTTCAGAACAACATCATAAATGGTTCTCTCGTCAATCTCCTGACTTTTAATTCTATTTTCTATTCGAACAGCTAATAGTTTATTCAGCTCTTCAATTTCATACTCTAGTTGTTCAGTATTAGATTGCCTAGGAAAAATACCAATCAAAAAGAGAACAACTAAACTACCGATAATAAAAGAGAAAATAGTTAGTAGTATATTTCCAACTATACTAAGCAGAAAAACAGAAATTAAAGTCAGTAAAACCAAAAAAGCTATTAAGGACCTTTGATTTTCCATTTTACTAATTGTTTTTCTATGTTCGTCTATGAGTGCTTTGATTTCCTTTTCTGTAAGAGTAGTAAACATATAAGCACCTTGACCTTAATTTTCAGATGGCATGAAGTTCCCGACAATTTTTCCAATAATTCTAGGGTCTTCATCAAATGGTGCGAATTTATCTTTATATTTTGGATTAAGGGAGACTAATCGCAATCCATCAGGTTCACGATAAACCTTTTTAATATATGTTTGACCGTCCCAATCAACAGCATAAACCGCTCCGTCATAATCAAAACCAGTCTCTTTTATGAGAACAACCTCTCCGTTCTGGAATTTAGGTTCCATGGAATCTCCGAAAACCCAAGATGCGAAATCATGGTCCAGATCTTTATCGTAAAAAACAGTGTCATAGTTGCCGTCGTTGAAGTATGAGAACCCGGAACCAGCTGATAGCTTTTCATACACCTTATATTCAAATAAATCCTCTTCTAGTGAAATAACCTTATTAGATTGCTCCCGTAATTGATTTTCTGTAAAATCCAAAACTTTTTGTTTTCTGGGAGCAGTCAGCTTAACAGCTTTTTCAGTTATTCTTTGAACAAGAGGAGAAGTAGGGATTTTTACTTCTTTTTCTTCTTGAGTCTTATCTTCTATCAAGTCTGATTTATTAACTCCAAAATAGTCCGCAAGTAATTCGATTTTTCCTATCCGAGGATAAGTTATACCCTTTAACCAATCTCTTACAGTAGTGTATTTTAATCCTAAATCAGAACAAAGTTTATTTCTATCAACATCTCTGCTCCTCATTAACTTTTCCAAGTTCGCAGAGAAAATTTCTTTACTTTTATTATTGCTCATCTGTATCACTCCTTTATATAGTATATATTACGGCAAAAACGCAAAAAAGTAAAGAAAAAAATAAAAAAATACGATAAAAACGCAAAAAACACTTGACATTGCGGTTTAACCGCATTATAATAGAATCATAGTTGAGTAACTCAATTATAAAAAATGTAGAAAGGACTGTAAGATGCAGAAAATGACTCTTAAAACATTGAGAACTTTAAAAAATTGGAGACAAGCGGATGCCGCCGAGGCTATTGATGTCTCTGTTGATACTTGGGGAAATTGGGAGCGCGGGAAAACAGAACCTACTGTAACCCAAGCTTATCAAATCGCTACTACTTTTGGTGTGTCTATTGATGACATTATTTTTTTACACAATATTGCGGTTTAACCGTAAATAGAAAGGAGCACTATGAACAACGCAATTAAACGATTGGTAGTCGGCAGTAAGGTGCTGGAGTAGGAGGTTTGAGATGGACGTAAAGAAACAAAATAATGATGTCATCAAAGAAATCATTGAGAAACATTTTGAAAATATGGTTGACGATGTTTTGGCACATACAGAAACCTATTATGAAGCTTTAGGAGCTATTGCTTCCATCAAGGGATGGAATATTCCACACATGATTCACCTAGCTGATTGTTTGGGGAAAGCTATCAGAAAACGTGCTATGCAACAAAAAACACCTAATCATAAAAATTAGGTGCTGAAGGAGAGGAATATGAACGAGTTAGAAAGAACAGCCCTCAATGAAATATTGAGGACCGTGACCTATATTGCTGAGAAGTTGGATAAGTTGGATATTAAGGTTTCTCAATTAGAAGAAGTGAAAGACAAGGCTTCATCAGCATCGTAATCAGCAGCAATAAATTGAGCTGCTGAGAGAATGAATTTCTTTAAATCTTGGATATCTTTGTCGTCATGCCTGCGGACATAATGAGTTTCATCATTGCCAATCCAAGCAACAGATTTTGCTAAGGCTTGAATTTTGGGAAAATCATTTAAGTAGTCAGCGATTACTTGACCAAGCATAATTGATTTGATTTTTTCTTCGTCTTCTGTATTTTTAGAAATTGCGTAATCTTTTATGAGAAATTCGGCTGCTTTGCGATAGCCTACACCTGCAATTTGATCTAATGATTCGGACTCTGCAACAGTTGCTTGCGAATAGATCTCAACAAAAACAGGAGAAACTTTTTCTATATTTTCAGGGAGTTTAACCTTGATTGGAGGGCGATAGGAATAGTTAATCATTGTAGAGAGCGGATAATCATCGTGAATATACTCTATTACAAAATACTTTTGACAATCTTCATAAGTACATCTAAAAATAACAGAAAATCTCCCTTGATCGTCAAGTCCAGCGTTTTCAGAACTCCAACTCTGTCCGACATGTTGTGGAGACATGGTTCTATCACAGTGGGGACATTTTGAAGGAGTGTCAATTGTAATGGTCTTTAGGATATCTCTAAACTTAATAGAAACGTCAAGTTTCATAAAAAATCTCCAATCGTTTTTATTTCATTATACCAAATTTAGAAAGGAATATTATGAACGAAATTTTTAACTTTCACGGACAGGAAGTCCGTACTTTGACAATTGATAAGGAGCCTTGGTTCGTTGGGAAAGATGTTGCGGATATCTTAGGATATGCGAATTCAAGAAAAGCAATTTTTGACCATGTAGATGATGACGATAAGACAGATGGGGTAACGATTCGTGACGCCATGGGTAGAAATCAAAACCCTATCATCATCAATGAATCTGGGCTCTACTCTCTCATTCTTTCAAGTAAGCTTCGACAAGCTAAAGAGTTCAAGCGCTGGGTGACATCAGAGGTTTTGCCAGCTATTCGTAAGCAGGGTGGATTTATTCGTGAGGACTTGGACGAGGATGCCTTTATTGCTCTCTTTACTGGACAGAAAGAACTTCGGAAGCAACAGGCGACCATGCTGGAAGATATCGACTACCTCAAGAGTGAGCAACCGATTCATCCAAGCTATGCTCAATCGCTACTGAAGAAGAGAAAATCTCGAGTAGTTGCCTGTCTTGGTGGTATTGATAGTCCAGCTTATGCTGATAAACGCTTTGCTCAGTCGGTATTTAGACAAGCTGAGATTGATTTCAAGGAACATTTCAACATTAGTCGCTATGACTTACTGCCAAAGAAATTTGCAGAAGCAGCATTGGCCTATTGGATGACTTGGGAGCCAAGTACCAACACTAAGATGAAGATCATGGAACTAAACGCCTATGTTTTATAAATAAAAAAAGCACCTGATGGAAATCAGGAACTTACTAATATAACTAACTAAATTATAACACATACAGAGAGGGAATACAATGCCAAAAGCAGAGATTACTTATAAGCCGGTTGGCGTGAATGAAAAAGCGACTCATGGCGATTACAAGCACCTTTGTCAAATGTGGGAAGGCCTCACAGTTGGAACTGCAAAGGTATGGGCTACTGAGATGCGAGAGCATCCTGATTTTAAACAGTTCATTGATAATCCAACGCACAAGATTGTCTTTATCAATTATGAAGGCTTTCGTTTATTCGTCAAATGGAAAACTCGCAACCGTTATCGGCCTAAAAAAGAAACATTGTCAGAGATGCTAGAAAACATTAAGAAAGAAAAACAATTGGGAGTGTAGAAGATGACAGAACCAACTTTATCAAGCCAGTTGCTTGGCTTAGCAGTGATTTTCATTGGGATATTTATCTTAATGCTATTTACGGCTAAAAACGAAAAATCGGATGAGCAAAATGTAGTGGTCATCATTGAAGAAACAGAAGATTTCAGAGAAGTTGCTCGAAGAAACCTGAGAATGTGTGACAGAAGATCAACCTACGATACCCAGCCACCTACAGGACTGGCTTCATCGATTGAGGATGTACCACAAGTTTTTAGAGCCTGCATCGAAGATTATGACAGGTTAGCCAGTGACTATCAGGAAGAAGCAAGAAATAATGATTTTCTAAGAAAGCAAAATACACATCTCTTAGAAGAAAATGGGCGTTTGCTTTATCAGGAAATGACTATGGATTTCCGTAGAAATAATCGGAAATGGGGAGCTAGAGCATAAAAATAACAAAAACTAAAGGAGGGAAGTCATGTCTGAAATCAAATGGATTAAGATTACGACGGACATTTTTGATGATGAAAAAATACGTCTTATTGATGCACTACCAGATCATGATGCAATTTTGGTTATATGGTTTAAAATCCTAGCTCTCGCTGGTAAACATAATCGCAACGGGCTTTTGATGATGTCGGATAAAGTTCATTACACTGATGAAATGCTCGCTACAATTTTTCAAAGACCTCTAAATAGTGTAAGAATGGCTCTAGGGGTCTTTGAACAGTTTGGAATGATTGAGATTATCGACGGTGTCATCACATTGCCCAACTGGGAGAAGCACCAAAATATTGATGGTATGGAAAGAATCAAGGAACAAACACGGAATCGTGTAGCAAGACACCGAGAGAAGCAGAAAAATATTGCTCTTGGTAACGTTACATGTAACGTTACAGTAACGGACGGTAACGCACTAGAAGAAGAAGGAGATAAGACTAAGATTAAGACTAGATTAGATGAAGATAAGAATATAACTACTACTAGTAATAGTGAAAATATCTTAGAACTATTTCAGTCCGAATTTCGTAGACTGCTATCAGGTTTTGAAATCGAAGAAATCAATCATCTGTTAAACGAAAATGACTCTGGACTAGTCAAAGAAGCATTAAGGACAGCTATTACTTCAGGAAAACCAAATGTTAGCTACATAGGTGGCATTTTGAGAAATTGGCGGCAGAACCAAGTGACGACAATTGAACAAGTTCGACAATCGGAAAAGCAACACAAGGAGAAAAAATCAGGACAGGAGGTAAAAGACGAATGGGGATTTTAGAACTTATCAAGCAATTTGAAGATGACTTTTATCCGATCAGCGACGAAAAGAAATCTTTGCTTATAAAACAACCTCTTTCTACCGTTACTGCTTGCTTGTCAGATATGGCTAGCTGGCAGGCTTGCGGAGGTAAGGTATCATGGTAACTGATGCACTCGAGAAGATGGCCTTATCTTACCATAGAAATACTGAACAGCAGGATGAAATTTGCGAAAAGCATGGGATTCCCTTGATCAAAATCCTCCGGACAAATGACGTCCTTTGTCGATTATGTGAATCGGAACGGATCCACGCAGAGAACCAATTGAAGGTGGATGAGCTGGCCGATGCGGAGCATGAGAGAGAGCGGAAGTTTTATCTTGAGAAATTCTCTCTCTATGATGATGTACTGAAAAATGCTACTCTTGACAACTTCGACACACCGACTGAAAAAGAAGCGCAAAAGCTAGCTTTTGCAAAGAGAATTTGTCGGGAGTGGTCCGAGGGCGCTAGGAACAATATTGTTTTTCAAGGCGAAGCTGGAACAGGTAAAAGCCATCTTGCTTTTGCTATGATGAAATATTTATCAGAGACTACAAAGGAAATTGCCATATTTATCAATGTCACGGACTTGTTAATGAAAATCAAGGCGGACTTTAGTCAAGAAGAGTTCCTGGTCAATAAAATTGCCAGTGCAAAGTTTTTGGTCTTGGATGATCTTGGGATGGAGAAGGACAGTGAGTGGTCCTTCAGTATCCTTTACAACATTCTCAACAAAAGAGCCAATACGGTTATCACGACTAATCTGACTGCACAAGAAATTCAGAAACGCTACGGTCGGCCGTTTATGAGTCGATTGATGAAGGGTGTAGACAATAATCATCTGATGGTATTTAATGACTTAAAAAACAAAAGGAAAGATTACTTTTAGAGAGGTGGGACACCTTGTTATTAAAACTTTACTTCGTCTACAATGGGCATTGCAAGTTTTTTCTTGGCGATTTCAACAATGTGGATGAACTTATCGAACTGATGAAAGACCATCAGTGGGCTTTCTCAGGTATTACCAGACCAAAATTCAAGAAACACATCGGAAAAGACGATGTGAGGTTTGATTATGGTGCGATAGATTGTTATTACTTAGCCACAAAATCAACGTGCCGCGAACCACGTTAAAAGCGAGCTAGGAAGCGTCAATCAGTCGTGTGACTAATGGACGAGCGGCTGCCCGTATTTAGCCAAATTCACACACAGAGGCAGTCGTATTTTTTGGAAAATAATATGAATGACATTAAAGAAAAAGCTCTGGCTAAGTTGCTGGAGGAATTAAATCAACCACATGATACCGCACTTGGCCGCATTCATAACTGGATATGTGATCAGGAAGACGATGAACTATTTCAAGGCATCCTAAAGGAGCGATACTCTCTAAAATGCGCTTTAAGCTTCGCAAAAGAGAAAGCTCGTAAATTTGCTGAAAATGGAGTCGCTTGTATAGATGATGCTACTGTCTTCAGATGGATTCGAGAATACTTTATCTCAAATTCGCAAGTATCTAACATCAAGCAGGTGCCTGTTGAATCCGTCAAGAAGAAGGCAGAGAAGCCAAAAAATCCTCCTGAAAACAAAGTTGAGGAGGTCAAAATTAAGAAAGAGAAAGGAGTAGTCGAAAAGCAAATGAGCATTTTCGATTTCTTGGACGAATGAAAAACGAACAATGGAAGCGAGAAGCTGATAGACGATTGAAACCACCTGCAGACTTCTGGAGCTGGTGCTACTCGCAAATCACAACGTACAAATGGAGCAATAAGGACAAGACCATAATCGCTTCAGATTTGGACCTTGGCTATTGTATCGAGAAACGACTGACAAAGTCATCAAGGCTCACTTTTTATGACAAAACCTACTTTTTCTCTATCATTCTCAGCACCTCGAAACGCATCGAGATTCAATCTTATGAATTTAGTTCGAAGTTAGTCGAAGGAAAACAATTTATTGATTGGCAGTTTACTAATCTAGAACGCTTTGAAAATGACAAGCACACAAAAATTGGCCAAGATTACAACGGGCAATACTATCCGTATCTATTCGCTAATTTCTTTAGTGGTGGTTTTTACACAGGAAATATTTTTTATCCAAACAATTGGGAAAAGAGACTTCAAAAAGTATCCGAACTCAAATATTTGGAATTCGATAATATCTATTTTTGGGAAATTGAACGACTCTACAAATATAAGTTTGAAATCGAGTTTGCCCAGAAGATTCATGCTTACAGATTGGCCAACGAAATCATGTTTCCGAATTATAGAATCGGATTTACAAGAACCGTAGACATGCGGACCTTGAACCGTAGATGGCTTCAGAAGAATAAACAATTTTTCAAGAATTCAAATCGCAGCTTTAACGAATTTGAGTTGAGCCGTCGATTAAAAGAACGGAACGGCCAGCTAGTACCTGGTATCGAGTCTTATCTGACTTACCACGATATCAAGCACATACCGAAAGGTGTAGGGATCAATAAGTTTCAGAATTGGGTTATCAAGAATAGTATTGAATTCAATGAATATTTTGATTACCTCAAAATGTTAAGAGAAATGGGTATTGAGCCTGAAGGTGATGCTATGCTTGTACCAAAGAATTTTACGGCCATGCACAATCACACGGTCGGATTATACAATCAATTCGTTGAAGAAAAACGCAAAATGGAAGACAAGAAGAAACGCAAGCAGCTTGAATCTGAGTTTAAACTTAGAGAAGGAATGGATAGGACCATCCACGGTTACGCATTCCATGTCCCTAGAAAAGTGGCCGAGCTGATCTATGAGGGCAAGAAGCTACATCATTGCGTAAGCTCATACACAGACAAGCATTTCAAAGGCGATACTTTGATAGTGTTTGTACGCTTATCAAATCAACCAAAAACACCTCTTTACACACTCGAAGTAAAGCAGGGTAAAATAGTCCAGTTTCGTGGCAAGTATAACCAAGACGTCCCAACCGATGTCTGGGACATAGCCAAGGAATGGATGAAACAAACGAAATTAGTGCCAAAAGCAGCATAAAGGGAAAAGGAGTTGGAAGATGAATAAACAGGAATTGATTGATCATTGCAAAACTTTGAAAGAAGATAAAAATAGATTTATAAATTGTATTGATGTAGACAGGATCATCAATACAATCAAACAACTAGACGAATCGCCGAAAGTCACAATCCCGAAATTCGCTGCTGACTATATAGAATTTAAAAAGAAATATAATTTTCATGTTTATGGAGCAATGAGAACAATCGAAGATTACGAAGATAAGAGAGTTCCCAATTGGTTCTACGAAGGCAATATCGAAAAATTCTGTCTTGCATGGATTCTAGGCTACGAGGTTGAAAAAACAAAGTATGTAGTGACCGATGGCAATCATTTGTATTTTAAAGGTTATCAAGAAGATGTTGATATTGTCATACTAGCAGATGAACAACCTGGCACGATGGATTATGTCAAGAAATTTGACTCAAAGGAAGAAGCCCAAAAAGCTGCAGATATTCTTGGTTGGAAAGTACAGGAGGTGGAGTGATGGCATGTAGTGAAAGTTTAAAAAAAGAAAAAGAATTGACCGCTGCTATTTCAAATCTCAAGATAGAAGTCTTACAAAATGAGGATAAATTGAGCAGTCAATCATTAAGCAACATCAAAAGGCAAGCAAGAGATCTATACGAGTGCCTAGTATGGTTGCAGTATGCTACGGAGGAGGCAGGTAGATGAGCTATGATTTGGAAATTTTAGCAAAAATAGAAAACGGACAATATATCTGCATTGATGAACCTAAGCATCGTTCTCCGACTTACAATCTTGGAAAAATGTTTAGGGCAGCTATGGATTGGGATTTCGACCAAGGTACCACTTACAATGTCGCTGATATTTTTGAAAATATTCAACGTGGTATAGCTGAATTGGAAAGACAACCTGAAAAGTATGTGCAATATGAACCTGAAAACAAATGGGGGACTGTCAGCAGTGCGTTAGAAGATTTGAGATCATTGAGAGATTGTATTTTAGAACAAGATATTGATACGAAATATTTATATATGAGGTGGTAACATGAAACGACCAAACAGATACCCGTACACACGAAGTCAGTGGGTTGAAGAAACTGCTGATTATTATACATATGCAGACGGCATTTATTTTACAAGTCATGTTTTAAAAAACAGACTCACTAGAGAAATTAAGAGCAAGGAGTAGAGTGATGGAAGAAGTTATTATGGCTACACTGCCTAACAATGAGTTAAATCGTTTGATAAAAATTGAAACTGCAGTTGAGAATTTAATTGAAAACGGAATACTTGATGAAGATCTTTTCAACGAGTATTTGAGAGAGCAAGAAATTGATGAGGTGAAGTAATGAGTTCATTTGCACACTATTTTAACAAACACATTGCTAAAAAAATCGAATTAGATGATATCACAATTATTGACTATTATAGTCCAGAATATAATCTAATGTATAATCTAAGATATATTTTCGATAAGAAAAATTCATCTCTGGCTATCACAGGTGATTTTGGCGAGCTGGTTGCAGTAAATTTTAACAATATGGGTAGCTGGGAAGATTTCTATAAGGATTTCACAAACAACGCTGGATATTTTATTGAAAAAATCAAAGCATCTAGTCGAAATCTTTTTGTTTATGATGAAGATGAAGCTAAAAAAATTATTCTTGAGTATTTCTTTGATAATAAGCGATATGAAGACTTAGACGAAAATGATCGATATTATTTTGATGAACTATTTGAATATTTCGATGATCGGCATGGATTCAAACACATTACTGATACTGTTCGAGAATTCCTGAGTGAACAAGATTCAGAATACTATGAGACTCTTGAATTCGCTGGTAAAAAAGTGTCTGAAATAGTGCTTCTCTATTTGGATGCTTATAAAAGAGCGTATGAATCAATAAAAAATGAGGAGGTGGAGTGATGGAACGACCTAAACGATATCCATCTGGACACTTCATTCCTGAACTGATTGAAGATGAAGATATTATCTTTAACAAAGATAGCGATTATCTCAAGCAGAAGAAAAAAGAAAAGAAGAATCCTATTTTCAAAAGAAATAAGCCCAGAAATAGATGGGCGCTTTAAGGAGGTCGCAGAATGAATCTTACGCTAAACAGCACAATTGGAGACTTAGTTTTGGCAATCGGAGAAATTATCGTTGAGTCTGACGGTAAAACCAATACAGCGATGCTAGAGATACCCGATCAAGACTTTTACTTAGAGATTGCCGTTAAATTGAAGAAGGAGGCGACAGATTGAAAAGATTCATCGCAATCTGGATCCTGCTATCTGCCGGATTGAACATCTGGCAGATGAACAGGATTCGAGATTTGGAAGAAAAGAAGCCGATGGTTATTTACAAGGCTGATAATCAAGGCGCTGAGATATTCGGGCGTGTCGTTGAGAAAGGACGACATGGCAAGCTATACACACTGACCATTCGTGACTACGGTGTGTTCGTGGTTACGAAAGAAGTGTATGATACAGTGAAAGTTGGGGATGAGGTAAAATTATGAACTACAAAATTATAATCAAAGGAAAAGAAATCGAATACGGTGCATTAGTCGAAAAATCACGTTTCTCAGACGAAGAATGGTCTGACATCTATGCAGAAATTGTACAACAAAATTACCCAGAAATCTTTGAAAGAAGAAAATCAGATACTGCATTTATTGATACGCTTGGTGCTTTGACTTCACTAGAAGAACGATATGAAGCATTACTAGAGCTATTGCCACAAGATCAATTTTCTCGAGCTGGTACACATCCAAAATGGGTGGCAGATGCAGTGGCAGAGAACACGTTGAATAAAGAGGACACGATGCTAGATGTATCTGATTTGATTGGACGATGCAACACTCTCGAAGAATTGAAGAATGAGCTGACAGAGTATTTTGAGTTGGAAGAATTATAGGAGTTACAATGAACACAATAGACAAAGTCAAACAATGGTTTATTGATCGTGACCTTGAAAACGGTGGACGATTAGACAAGCAGTCTTTGAAACTAAGCGAGGAATTCGGTGAGCTATGTGCTGGATATCTCAAGAAGAACGAACAACTTATGAAGGATAGCATCGGAGACTGTGCAGTCGTGATTGTCGGTCTGGCCTTGCTCATCAAGGAAGATGTGAATCAGATTTTTGAGGAATCTGGTAGTTTACGGAAGAAAGAAATTCCGGAAACATTAATCTCAATCAATGCAAACATTAGTGAGTTTCAACTGTCTCAAGGATTTGCTAGTAAATTAATGTGCAGACACAACCTAGTACGCTGTATTGGTTATCTAAAAAATCTTGGATATGATTTCGATGAATGCTTTGAACTAGCTTATCAAGAAATCAAAGACCGCAAGGGTCGTTGGATTGATGGTAGCTTCGTGAAAGAGGAGGATTTACCAGATGACACCGAAATTCAGAGCGTGGGATAAAGCGCGAAACGAAATGAATTATAAAGTTATGGTAGGCAATTGTGACACAGATGACGAAAACTGGACTTGTCCTATCATTTGGATTGAAGAAAGAAAAGACTGGTTACATTTTGATGATTATGAATGTATTATGCAATCAACAGGACTAGTCGACAAGGAAGGTACAGAAGTTTTTGAAGGTGATATCTTACATCATCAGATACAGACAGAATATACCTTTATTGTCAAATACGACAAAGACAAAGGTCGCTGGTACGGTGATGGTCTAAGTCGAACCTATCGGATTGACATCACAAAGGAATTTCTACCGTATTACAAAGTGATTGGCAACATCTACGAAAATAAAAATTTGCTAGAGGTTGAGAATGAGAATAAAAACATCAAATGATGCTATCATCAACGTTGATAGCGCGAAGCATAGCGTCACAATTGAAGGAGTTGAGTTTGGTTCAGATTGTAGTGCTTTGGTATCTAAGAACAAAGACGGGACAGGAACGATCACTCTGATATTTGAAGGGAAAATTATTTAAAATACGCAAGGAGATTTGCAAGATGCAGCTAAGATTGAAAGAACTTAGAGAGGAACTAGGTATATCTGTCAAAGATATGGCTAGGGATACGGGTGTTTCACAAAACACAATTCACTTGTACGAACGGGGTGGATATCCATCAATTAAGCAAATTGAAATGATTGCTAAAACCTATGATGTGAATCCTGCTTGGTTAGTTGGATGGGTAGATGATGGAATGCAACCTGCAATTCAGGTAGTTGAGAAAATTATCTACAAAGAGAGTCCAACAGCAAGACTGCCGGATTATCACAATAACAATAACGACGGTAAAATTATCAAATGGGTTAAATCTAAAAGATACATGGGAGGTAAGGTTTGGTCAAAAAGAACTTAACAAAAGCACGAAGGGATTATCTCGAGTTTGAACTCGATGATAAATATTTAAAGATTGACAAACTTATTGGTCAACGAAGGCATGAGCTAGAACGATTGTATGAAGTTAAGCATCTTACTGTTCCTGGGATTGACGATACTGGAGCAAGTGGCAGCGGGACATTCGTCAACAGGTCAGAGAATCTAGCAGTTGCTTATGCAAGCGATCCTATGATTTTAAGATTAGAAAATCTCCAAAATGCTATCTCCCAATTACTAGAAAATCTAGAACCAGATGATAAAAAAATCTTTTATCTTCGTTGGGGAGAACATACTGGATATGACTGGATTCAAGTTTGGCATATCATGGAGAATGGAGAAACCGGATACTTGTATAGGCATAGCAAGCAGATTTACAGAAGACGTGAAGTGATTCTCGATACACTTGGAAATTTGCTATTTATGTAAAGTTGTCAAAAAAACATATAGAATTGACAAAAAGAATGTGGTAAATTAGTATCATGAAGAATAGCAGAGAGGAAACCTCTGCTTTTTTTGTACATTAAAAAGGAGGTGAGGATATGTGGTAGTTGTTGAACCAATCAGAAATAGAGATGATGTTCAGCTTATGATTGAATGGCTGACGTTGAATAGTGCAGTCAAAGAGTCAGATAGACAACGCAACCTCATGCTCTTTCTTTCTGGTGTTAATTTGGGATTTCGTATTGGCGATATCGTTAAACTGAAAGTAAAGCACGTTAAAGGTTGGCATGTCCAGATCGTCGATGAAAAGACAGACAAGCCTACCAAACGAAAGATGCCAAAGAAATTCAAGAATGCAATGAGGCAGTACATCAAAGATAAGAAAGATGAAGACTTCCTCTTTCCAAGCCGAAACGGAAAGCATCAGCATATAAAACCTAATACAGCTTACAAGATCATAAAGAGAGCTGCTGAAGAAGTTGGTCTAGAAAACATAGCCACTCACTCGATGAGAAAAACCTTTGGTTTATTTATGTACGAACAAACAAAGGATGTCGCTCTGATAATGGACCTACTGAATCACTCAAGCCAGAGCATTTCACTAAGATATATCGGCAAAAACCAAGATTCACAAGACAGAGCCATGACGAAGTTTCAGGGCTTTTAATTTTTTTATTTTACTATCAATTCATTGTTTTGAGGTTATGATGATTTCATTTCATGTATGCAGGATAAATGCTTGATACATCTGAGTTAAAACTCATGTAGCGAATTCATTAGAATATGTAAAACAAGGAATTGAGAGAGTAAAAACAAAGGAGTTTTAATAGTTATGAAAGGCAAATTGGAAATGGAGTTTGTAGATGTAATAGATGTTAAACAAGGATTGGCGATTTGCAGAGTCAAAGAAAGTTTTTTAAAAAAGAAATTTTCTTTTAAAAATATTTTTTTCTCTCCTTCCGAATGGAAAGAGATTAGAAATCAATTTTAAACATTTATGATTGATGTAAGTACTAGAGCTGCACGAGCATTATTTTATGCATCACAAGCTTGGAGAATTTTGAGAGAGCAAGCACTTGAACGTGATCACTACGAATGCGTTTGGTGTAGAGAAGAAGGCAAAGTTACAACAGACAACCTAGAAGTTGACCACATCAAAGAGCTAGAGTTCTATCCAGAGTTCGCTCTTGACTTAGATAACTTAAGAACTCTATGCAAGGAATGTCACAACAAACGTCATGGACGTTTTCAATTTCGAAAATCTAAAAAATTGATTGAGAAAAATTTTAGAACAGATGAATTTTGGGGATGACAACACCCCCCGGTCAAAAAAATCCAGTGTTTTTAAGGTTTTGGGAACCGGTGGGAGGGGTTAACTGTCCAAATTTTTAACAAAAAAATAAAGGGGGTGGGGGGTAATGGAAGAATACTCAGAAAAAAATATAAAAGAATTAGAAAATCAGCTACTTTCTAAAATCGGATATTTTAGTCCTAGAAAAAAGGATGCGATCCAGTACGAAAAAGTGAATCGTTATCTTTATCTCGTCAGACTGCTCTATGAACTGAAAGCTAAACTTCATGAAGATGGATTGGTCATCACTGTCCACAATGGGCAGCAGAGATTTCAAAAAGCGAATTCTCTCATCAAGGAAATCAACACAACCAGCAATCAGCTTTTGGCAATTGAGCGGTCGTTTGATTTTGAGGTGGAAAATTCTCCTGTTGAGAAACAGACGTCTGGAAGTGATCTGTTATGATTTCTCATCCGTTGGTTGACGACTACATCAAAATGGCCGAGAGTGGAGAAATTATCGTCAACGAAGAAAGAAAGTTGCTGTTTAAAATCATCAAAGAGAAAATCTATCCTCGTGATGATTTGTATTTTGATAATGACTTAATTGACAAATTCATTCGGTTTACGGAAAAGAACTTTTTTCCTCTAGCGAAATACCAGCTTTTCTTGACCCCGTTCATTTTTCTTTTTAGGAAAGAGGACGGGGAGCCACACTTTGACGAGTATCTATACACTCTTGCTCGTGGAGGTGGTAAGAATGGTTTCATGTCTGCCAGGTCTTCGTTCTTTATCAGTCCTATCTATCCTATCAGAGATTATGACGTGACCATCACTGCAAACTCTGAGAAACAAGGGAAGGTATCTTTTGAGGAAGTCTATGAGACTATCCAAAGGCGTGGTCTTGAAGACCATTTCTATCTAACTAAAATGTCTATCACAGGTCGAGCGAACAACTCGGTCTTTTCTTTTCGGACGAATAATCCGAAGACCATGGACTCTGCTCGCGATGGCTGTCTAGAGTTTGATGAGATTCACCAGTTTGAAGATGATAAGGCTGTGAAGGTCCAAAGGTCCGGTCTTGGTAAGATCGCTCATGCTCGGACTTTCTACAACGGTACGAATGGATATGTGCGTGAGGGATTTTACGACAAGTTGATAGAGAAGTCTATGCAAATCTTGAATGGAGAGGTTGATGATTTTAGGCTATTCCCTTTCATCTGCAAGCTAGACAATGCGGATGAAGTGGACGACATGAAGAACTGGCCAAAGGCGAATCCGATGTTGGATGAAAGCACTCCTTACGCTAAGAGGTTGCTTGCAAGAACCAAGGCTGACTATGATGACCTTGAGCTGGAACCGTCTGGCCGTCAGGAGTTCATGACTAAACGGATGAACCTTCCTGAAGCAGACCTTGAGAAAGATGTTACCTCTCGAGAAAAGCTAGTTGCTTGTTTGCGGTCTCCTGGTATCGACTTGAAAGGCCGGTCATGTGTTGCTGGGTTTGACTATGCTAGCATTCGAGACTTTGCAAGCGTTGGTTTGTTGTTTAAGAATGGGGATGAGTTCATTTGGAAACAACATTCATTTGCTCGCAAAGCATTCTTGAAAGCTTTCAAGCTAAAAGCTCCTATCCAGGAATGGGCAGAAAGAGGTCTGTTTACGATTGTGGACGGTCCTAGTATTGATCCAAGGCTTTTGATTGCGAAGCTGGAAGAATGGAGAAATCTTTATCAGATTGAGCTTGTATGCGCCGATGGTTTCAGAATGGACTTGTTGAAACCTCTTTTGGAAGAGGCAGGATTTGAATATGAGTTCTTACGGAATCCTGGGGCTATTCAATCCAAAGTAGCGCCAATCATCGAAGATGGATTTGCAAATGAGCGTTTTATCTTTGAGGGTGACAACTCTATGATTTGGTATACGGATAATACCTACGTCAAAGAGGACAAGGATGGCAATAAGCGTTTCTTGAAGAAAGAACCTGTCAGAAGAAAGACAGATGGATTTCATGCTTTGATAGCTGCTCTCTACAAGCGTGAGATAGTGCAAGAGTCGAATGTCGGGGAATTCCTTGACATGATTGATAGTTGGGATTTTTAATCTAAGCATAAATTTTGGGTGGGTGGTCGGCAGAAATTAAAAGAAAGGAGGAAGAGCATTGGGGTTACTGAATTTATTTAAGCGTGAAGTACCAGAGGTTGGTTTTGAGTTCGAGGATCTTGAGCGGATGTTTGGCAATCTTCAACTAAAAAGCTTAGCGGTTGATAAGTCTGCGGAATTTATCGCTCGGATTTTTGCAAAATCAGAATTCAAGTATCTTGAGGATGGAAAAGCTAAATTTTCTGACTGGAACTACTTGCTGAATGTAAGGCCGAACAAGAATGAATCTGCGTCAGAGTTTTGGCAAAAGGTCGTATACAGGTTGATTACTAAGAATGAGGTCCTAATCTTTCTTACAACTGATGACCAGTTGCTGGTTGCTGACTCTTATACACGGACTAAATATGCTGTTTATGATGATGTGTTTGAGTATGTGACTTGTAGAGGTTTCACCTTTGAGAAGCGTTTTCGGATGAGTGAAGTCATTTTCTTACAGTACAACAATAATCGACTGCAAGATTATATTTCTGACTTATTTGCTGATTACGAGAAGTTGCACACTCGTTTGGTCGAGGCCTTGGCTAGGAATAATCAAATCAGAGGAACTCTCAAAACAAAAAACAATGGGAGTTTTGATAAGCAGATGCGTGATAAACTCCAATCATATGCTGATGGTCTCTTTAAATCATTTAGCACCAAGACGATTGCCATTGTTCCAGCTCAAGATGGAATGGAATATTCTGAGCATACAAATACAACAGGAACCTCAAATATTTCTGTTGATGAGTTGAAGAAACTTCGTTGGCAATTTGATGATGAGGTCGCTGACGTCTTAGGGATTCCAACAGCTTTAATTCATGGCGATATGGCCAATATGGAAAATAGCCAAAAAATGTTTAATAGTTATTGCTACCAATCACTCGTTAAGAAAATGAGTGATGGGCTTAATTTCGCTTTAGTATCAAGATGGCAATACGAGCGCAATAATCTATTTGTAATCATTGGCGAAGGTCAGAGAGATAAGTTTGCACTCGCTGGAAGCATTGATAAGCTTATTTCTTCTGGAGCAATGACTCGAAACGAGGTGCGCTCTGAACTTGGCTTAGAATCTGTCCCTGGTGGCGATAAATTCCTCATCACCAAAAACTATCAACTTGGTGAACAGTTAGAGAAAGGAGGTGAGAAAGAAGATGAAAGTAATTCAAATTAAGGGTACGATTGTATCAAACAATGACAGATGGCTTTACGACTGGCTTGAGTGGGATGCAACCGCTCCGAAAGATGTTGTCCTCCCTGAAAGTGGTGAACCAATTGAGGTTCATATCAATTCGGGCGGTGGAGATGTTTATGCTGGTAGTGAAATCTATACTGCTCTGCGCTCGTATCCTGGTGACGTGACCGTGAAGATTGTCGGCATTGCAGCAAGCGCAGCAAGCGTGATTGCAATGGCAGGAGATACGGTTGAAATCAGTCCGACTGCCCAAATCATGATCCATAATGTTTCAACGCAAGTAAACGGAGACCATAACACTCTGCTTCATGAGGCTGGGGTACTAGAAGGGTTTAACAAGTCTATCGCTAGCGCTTATGTCCATAAGACTGGCAAGGCACTTGATGACCTGCTTGGATTGATGAACAAGACTACCTGGTTTGATGCTGAGTCAGCTTTGAATCATGGATTTGTAGACAAGATTATGTTTACAAACGAAGTTGCTCCGACTCTGGTAGCGAGTGAAACTCCTATGATCCCAAGTGATTTTATCGAAAAAATGAGGTCAGCAATGACACCAGATATCGATAAAATCGCCGAACTGGTAGCTGAAAAGCTAGAAGCTAAACTACCAGATATACAAATTGAAAAAGAGGCTTTCGAAAATAGTGAATTTCTACAGAAGAAATTCAATTTTCCAGAAAGTCCAGAAAATAACACAGACAAGACTGTTCCTAAAGGGTTCGGTCTTTTTATGTTTTAAGAAAGGAAAAAACAGAATGACAATGCAATTATCTAACCAATTTGAAAAACAACGTCAGGCATTTTTGGATGCCGTTGCAAATGGTGCCCCTCAAGAAGAACAAGCGAAGCTATACAATGAAATGATTGAGTCTATGACCAATGAAATGATGGTTCAAGCTCGTGATGCTGCTCGTGAAGAAGTTTCAGCCTTGAATCCATACGATGCCAAGTTGACTGCTGAAGCTCGTGAGTTTTTCAATAACATTGAAAAAGCCGCACCTAAGGGAGTTGAAAAACTCTTCCCACAAGAAACAATCGACCGCATCTTTGAAGATATGGTTATGGCACGTCCACTCCTTCAACATATTGGCCTTAAAAACGCTGGCATCCGTTTGAAATTCCTTAAATCAGAGCAAACTGGTCAAGCTGTTTGGGGCAAAATCAATTCAGAAATCCAAGGACAGCTCAAACAAGAATTCAAGGATGAAGAAGCAATTCAACACAAGTTGACTGCTTTCGTTGTAATTCCAAAAGATGCTGAAAAATTTGGTCCAGCTTGGTTGCAAAAATTTGTTTCTGCACAAATTACAGAAGCCTTTGCCGCTGCCCTTGAAGCTGCTTTCTTGAACGGCGATGGAGACAACAAACCTGTCGGTCTTTCTCGTACCCTTACAGGAACTGTTTCAGGTGATCATACAACTCATGATGAAAAAACAGCTCAAACTACTAAGTTGACTTTTGCTGACTCAGCTACCGTAGTCAAAGAATTGACAAAAGTATGTAAATACCACTCAACTAAAGCTGATGGCACTACTCCAGTCGCAGTCGAAGGTAATCTTGTAATGGTTGTTAATACAGCCGATGCTTGGGATGTGAAGAAGCAATACACTTCTTTGAATGCTCAAGGGACCTACATCACTTCAATGCCATTCAACATTATCTTGGTAGAATCCGTGGCACAGACAGCTGGTAAAGTCACTACATTTGTCAAAGGTCGTTACGATGCTTTTGTCGGTGGTGGCATTTCACTCGGTCGCTATACAGAAACCTATGCTTTGGAAGATTTGAACCTCTACACTGCTAAGCAATTTGCTTATGGTAAGGCTCACGATGAAAAGACTGCAGCAGTCTGGACTCTACAACTTCCCCAAGCCTAATCTAGGAGTTGAGCCATGACTCCAGAAGAACAACTTCATCCACTCCTTGAATCTTTCAAGGGGCGGATGAGGATTTTTCATACTGGAGAGGATAATAACCTCTCCCTTATGTTGGAAAGTTCTGAGTCAGCCATCCTCAGTCTGGTCGGTAGTAATGACTCTGCCAATTCACGAGTGAGAGAGCTGATCTTAGAACGTGCTCGATATGTCTACAATGATCAAGTTGAATTTTTCTATCAAAACTTTCAAGGGGATTTGATGGCATTATCACTAGAAAATTACAAATTGGAGGAAAAACATGATTAAGGTTTTAAAAGGCTTTTACGACCTCAAAGAAGGGGTCTTTCGTTCTGTTGGTCAAGAATTTGAAGAGTCAAAAGAGCGCTTCGATGAAATCAACGAAGCATTGCCTAACTTTGTTGAATGGTCAGAAAAACAACCAGAAGTAACAACGCCTGATGTCCTATCAGACTAATCGCCCTAGCTATCGTTACAAAAAGCCAGAGGCTCAAAATGGAGACCTGAGAACCCCCTTGACTTTCTATACTTCTAAAGTCGAGGAGGGGCTTCATGGTCGTGATGTGAGTCACGAGAAGGCTTTTTTTACGATGGGGCAAGTTTACTCTCCTAGCTTTAAAGATATCGAGATTGCGACTGGTAAGTCGATGAAAGCTAAGATGACTCTGAAAATTCGTGATCCTTTGTCTGATTATCAGCCGAAGAATGAGCATTTTGTCGAAGTTAGCGACAACCGTCTTAGTGGTGAAAAATGGCAAATTATCGATGTTCGTCCTGATTTTGACAATCGGGATTTTTTGATAGTTGTTATCGGTGGTGGTCAAGATGTCTAGCGGAGCAGAATTGAGAGGTATTGACGATGTTCTTAGAAACCTCGAAGTTCATCTTGGTGATACTAAGGTCAAACGTGCTACGAGTCAAGCCTTGAAGGCAGTCGCCAATGAGACTCTAGAAGAGTTTAAAGGTGCTTTGCAAGTCTATAAAGATAAAGGAGACACTATTGAAAGTGCAACTGTTGGGCGTGTGACGGGTCTTGCTGCTGGTGTCCCTGTTGTGAAAATCGGTTTTGGTGAAGGGTCTCGTTGGCGCTTGGTTCACTTGAATGAGTTTGGATATAGCAAGAATCCACATCCGAGAGGTTTCGGTGTTATCAGACGCTTCTCAGAGGCTCATGCTAAAACATACAAATACAGGGTGGCTAGTCATTTGAAGATAGGAGGGTTTTAGATGGTCAAAGATAAATTCAATGAACTCTATGAGGCTTTGAAAAAAGATGAGACTTTAGCTGGAATCAGTATCAAATCTTTTAATCGTCCGGACTCGCTACCAAGTAATGAGCCAAGTATCGTCATTAGACCAGTTGGTCCGCCGATGCAGGCAGTTCATGGTAGTAATACGAGTCTGGCTAAGACATTTCTCTATCAGGTCAATGTAGAGTCTGTTGACTATATGGAGTGCAAAGAACTCCAAAGAAAAATTGAAAAGATTATGGAAGACCAGGGGTTTTATCAAACCAGTGGTGGTTTGGACGAATGGATTCCAGAAATCAAACGCTATGTAGATGCTCGAACCTACAAGGGTCAGAGTACTCTATACGAAGAATACTAAATTAAAGAAAGAGGTGCTATAAATGGCATTTAAAGGATTCAAACGTTTAACTGTTCGTATTTTGGATGGGGCAGGTACTCCAACATTAGGAACTAATCTATTTGTTATCGAAGGTAAAACAGGTAAAGGTGCAACTCGTACCGCAAAACTAACGGGTTTGTCAAGCGATCCAGTGAAGTCGTACGGAAGTAATGTTGCTTACCATGTTTCAAACCGTGGCGTTGGAGATGTGAAACTTGATGTAACTGCAATCGACTTACCTCGTGAAATGCTCGTTAAAATTCTAGGGCATAAAGCGAAAGGTAAAATTATTAGTGTTGGCGCTGATACGGAGCCTCCATATTGCTCAGTGATGCTAGAAACTAGCACGCCGTCAGGGAATATTGCTTATGTTGGACTTTATAAAGGACAATTCTCAATGGATGCGGAGGAATTTGAAACTCTGAAAGACAAGCAAGAAGAGTTGTCAGATGACATTTTGAGTTTCTCAGCGATTGCGAGTGATGACACTGCTACCGAAGGAGAGTACTATACATATGTTGTTGGTCCAGACGAAAGTGAATTGAAGACATTCAAAGGTGCTCTTAAAATGGATGCTGCAGGATAGGAAGAGGGCGCAAGCTCTCTTTTTACCTTTTTTCTAGGAAGGAAAGTATATGGCTAAGGTTAAATTTACAATCAAAAACGAAAAAGGAGAGGACGTAGTTAAGTCAACTAAAACAATCCTGACCGAGCATTATCGCGATTACTTAAACTTAATGATTGAGTTAGAAAGCGGAATCAATGATGTAGAAAAACTTGATAAGCAATTGGAGTTCATCGCTAATCTCTGCGATGATGTAAATGTGGAAGATTTATTGAAGCATACAAGTTTCGTCGATGTAGTAGATATCTTTTCAAGAATTTACGCTTGTTTAGTAGGTGACGAGGACCCAAAGGAGAACAATTAGCACCTGAGCAAGCCCTCAATCGATTTTATGGTTTTATCAAGCAAGTCACAGAGGGTCCATATGGTATGAGTATTCGTGATGTCATGGATACTAGCTGGGAGGACCTAATGGGAGTCCTAAGTTGCTTACCACAAAAGAACAAAAAGGGAGAGATAGACATTCTCGACCTTTTAGAATGAAAATAGAGAAGGAGGAGATTAAGTAAAATGGCAGGTGGAACGCCGTTAGGTCAAATGTATATCGAGCTAGGGCTGGACGTGTCGAAGTTCAATCCTACTCTAAATGGTGCTAAGAATGCGGTTAAATACTTTCAAAGCAATGTAAAGGCGCTAGACAGCTCCCTTAAAAACAATGGGAAAAACACAGACTTGCTTCAAGCTAAGTACAAGACACTTGGCCAAGCTATTGAAGCGCAAAGAAAAGTCTTGGACCAGATGAAGAAAAGTTTTGATACTCTCGAACCTGGTACAGCTAAGTTCGACAAGGCTGCTGCTGAGATCGAACGTGAGAATGCTAAGTTGGTAGCTATGGAAGGTCAACTCCGTAACGTGCAACAAGCTTTGATTGCTGTTGGTAAAGAGAATAGCTTTGCGAATCGTATCAATAAATACGGGGACAGCTTTATCAAAAGTGGTAAAAAAATAAAAACTTTTGGTGAAGAAGTTTCAAAAACTGGGAGAGAATTAACTACAGGGTTAACTGCTCCCTTAGTTGCAAGTGTAGGTTTAATCACTAAAGCAGCTGTTGACTATGAATCTGCTTTTGCAGGTGTGAAGAAGACAGTAGATGAGACTGCAACCGTATCTTACAAGAACTTATCTGACGGCATTCGTCAGATGGCTAAAGAATTGCCAGCTAGCGCGGTTGAAATCGCAAATGTCGCTGAAGTTGCTGGACAGTTGGGTATCAAGGCAGAGGATATCCTTACATTCTCCCGAACTATGATTGACATGGGAGAATCAACGAACTTGAGTGCCGAAGATGCTGCAAGCTCTATCGCTAAGATTGCGAACATCCTCGGCTTGACATCAGACGAATACAAACGATTTGGATCATCTGTTGTTGACTTGGGTAACAACTTTGCAACAACTGAGCGTGACATCGTTGAAATGACCAATCGTTTGGCGGCTGGTGGTCGACTAGCAGGTTTGACTGCTCCAGATATCCTTGGTCTTGCTACTGCGATGAGTTCGGTTGGTATTGAGGCTGAGGCTGGTGGTACAGCTATGACTCAAACTTTGACTGCTATTGGGAATGCTGTTTCATTGACAGGTAAGGGCGCAGCGGATGACTTAAACCTCATCGCAAAAACTGCCGGAATGACTTCAGAGGAGTTTCAACAAGCTTGGAAAGAGAAACCGGTCGTTGCCTTGCAATCCTTTATCAAGGGATTGAAAAATGCACAAGAAAAAGGCGTAAACATGAACGCTATCTTGGCTCAACTTGGAATGACTGGTATTCGACAAAGTAACATGCTGAAATCCTTAGCTCTAGCCTCTGATAAAATGGGCGATGCTGTAGATCGTTCAAACAAGGCCTGGAAAGAGAATACTGCTCTGACCAATGAGGCCAATAAACGATATGAAACCACAGAATCACAATTGAAGATGTTTAAGAACCAGGTAACTGACTTGGCTATTGAGTTTGGGGGGCCTCTTTTGAAGGCTCTGCGTGATGGTCTAAAGGCTGGTAAGCCTTGGATTGATACACTCGCTAAAATGGCTAAACAGTTCAGTTCTATGTCTGAAGAAGAACAAAGAAACGTTCTCATGTGGGCAGCATTGACTGCTGGGGCAGGACCGGCTTTAACACTTTTTGGTAAAGGTGTTGGAATTATCGGAAATCTTACGAAAGCACTTGGTTGGCTTACTAAAGGAACTGGCAAGGCAGTAGGTGGCATGTCCTTGATGCTCAAGACGTTTCAGGCTTTTAGAACGACTGGAAATCTATCCTCTGCTTTTAAATTGGCATCAGGCGGAGCGGTAGCGCTTGGTAATGCGACAGCTTCAGCTTCATCTTCTACCGGGCTCTTGACAACTGCAATGGGTGGCCTAGCAAATCCATTAGGTTTGATAGTTGGTAGCCTCGCTATTGCGACGGCTGCTGCTGTTCATTTCGGAAATGAGAAAGACAAGGCTCGCATCAAGACCGAAGAGTTTGGTTCTCAGTTGAGTGATACTGCTCGCGGAGAATTGCTAAGCTTTCAAAAGACTGTTGATGAAACAAGTACGGCAGTTGCAAACTTCGGTACTCGTGCTGGAGATGCCGAAAAGGTATCTGGAGCCTTTAAAAAGCTCTATGAAGAAGTTGCTGCTGCTGCGGATAAGACCAACAAGCGCATGGAGGAGTTGGGTGCTAAGTGGGGTCTCAGTGAAGAAGACATTGCGAAAGCAAAAGAAAAAAATGCTCAGGTTGTGTCTAACACTGAGTCCATGATGAATCAAATCAATGAGATTTATCAGCGACATAATGGTGATGCGAGCAAGTTCTCTCAAGAGGAGAAAGAAATCATCCTGAATAATCAGAACGAGATGATTAAGGCGAAACTCTCAATGATGGACTTGTCAGCTGAGCAACAGAAGGCTGCTTTACAAGCTCTAAATGGCGATGTCAGAAGTCTGAATGAAACGCAATTGAAGCATACTAGAGATGTTTTGAAACAGGCGCTTGATGAGGAAAAGAAACTCTACGAGAACTCAAAGAGTGAGTTGAAAGAATTGTTAGACGGTAAGGCTATCGACCAGGAGACATACAACAAAAAAATGCAGACTCTAGAAGCAAACCATACTCAAACCATGGAAGCTCTTGGAAGTAAGTATTACCAGGTCATGCAAAATCTCGATGCAAAGGTGAAAGCTCGAACCGGGCAAAGTTGGAACTATTGGGAAGAAGCCAAGAAAGTTCTGGAAGAATACGGCCTATCCTATGAAGAAATCGGGAAGAAAGCTGCGGAAGCCTCTCAAAAGGTAGGTAATTCACACAGCATCCTTGCTAACTACACCAGTGAGATGAGCAAGGAAGTGAAAGAGGCTAATGATGCCTGGTCGTTGTTAGTCGGTAACATTGACAAGAATGGGAATTTCCAAGTAAAATCCAATGTCAAAGAAGTCATCGGAGAGGCTGCCAAGTCTGCGGAAGGTTGGGAACAATTGCAGTTTATTGCTAAAACTGCGGAAATCAACTCAAACGCTCGTGCTACTATTGCAGAGGCTCTTGTCGAATCCGGTAAATGGAAAGACATGACTCTCGAAGAAAAGCAAGTGATTGTCAAGAACCAAGCTGGTTTACAAGCTATCTTTGATAGCGAAACCCATCTTAAAACATGGAACAGTATGCCAGCTAAAGTTAAAGAACTCCTCATGAAAAATGCCGATGTCATGAACAAGGCAGAGGAAGCTTCAAAGGCTCTATCTAACTATGAATCGCTCACACCAAAACAGAAAGAGTTGCTAGCCAATGATGAGAGTATCCAAAAAGCAGTTGCTCGTTCTACTGATACTTTGACAACCTGGAATGCGACCACACCGTTTACAAAAGATTTGAAGGCAGATCCTACGAACGTTTTGAACAATGGCCAGTTATCTATTGATAAGATTACGGCTTGGAATTTTGCCTCTGCTGAGACTAAGTCTCTGGATGCGGTGGATAATACGAGCGTAGCTGTCGGAAGTGCGATTTTGAGTGTTAATTCACCCAAACAAGAAGCTCCGATCAACTTGTTTGCTGCTGACCAAACAGGCGGTGTACGAAACGAGACGAGCGGTGCTATCAATGCTATCAAGCAATATGATCCAGTGAATATCCTTGCCAAGAATGGCACCAATGATACTGTCAGCGAGGTCAAAAGTGGCGTCAATGGTATCCAAGACAAAACGGTCACTATCAACGCTCGAGACAATGCTTCTGGCGTTCTTTCAGGTATTAAGAGCTGGATTGACAGCGTTACTGGTAATTTCTTTACGAATATCTTTGCGAGCAAGCACGCTCACGGGACAAACTATCACCCTGGTGGACTTGCTATTGTCAACGACCAAAGAAATAGCAACTATAAGGAAATGGTCACTCTGCCAAATGGTAGGAGTTTCATTCCTCAAGGTAGAGACGTCTTGCTTCCTCTTCCGAGAGGTTCTAAAGTCTTGCGTGCTGATAAAACTAGACGTTTGATGCGTGAGATGGGTGTTCCTAAATATGCTTCTGGTATCGGTATCCCGAGTGATGCAAAATTCCTTCGTGAAATGGAACAAGCTCAACGCAATATCACTATTCAAACTACAAGTGTTCAAAATGGGCAAGATACTGATAAAGTCGTGTCTGAGATGAGGATTCTGAGGTCAAGTTTAGAAAAATTGCTTACTGCTATCCTTAACAAGGACACAAATGCTTATCTAGACAGCTCAAAAGTTACGGATATTATTACCAGAAAGCAGAATGAAAACGAAAGATTACAATTGTTGATGAAAGGAGTGATTGAATGAGTGTAGTCACTATGAATTTTAATAAAACGGATTTAAGTGATCTTATCGAAATCCATGATGTTCGTCGAAATATTGGGAACAATCGCTCCATCGCAACTTCCTACACTTCGACTATTGGAGTCAATGTTCAGCAACAGACTATCGATGCGAAGTTTATCGAAGTGGAGTTCTCCATCTGGTCGAAAAACAGGAATACCCTCAAGCACAAGCTTGCGGGTATTTTTAATGTTAATAGCGCTAAAAAACTTATCTTCTCAGACGAGCCTGACAAATATTATCTAGCCATGCCGATTGAAAGTATTTCGATGCAAGAAACGAACGGGCGACGGTCAACTGGTTCTATAAAATTTATCGTGCCGGATGGAGTGGCTCATAGCTCTACATACAAGTCGGTTACTGAGCCAATATCTGCGACGGATAGGCTTGTTTTTGAGGTGAATAACGAAGGTAATGTTGATGCGTATCCGATTATTACCATCAAGAACAACTATGAGAATGGTTATGTTGGCATTGTTAATGCGCAGTCTGCCTTTGAAATGGGGAATCGTGAGGAAATCGACGCTGAAATCGTAAAGGCATCTGAAGTTCTACTAGATTATCGAGGATCTAATATTCTAAAAGGGTTTCAGGATGCAGCAAAAGAAGTTGCGATCACAAACGATAACAGAGAGCGATTGGTCGGCACTCTGAGTAAGACTAGCCTTTGGGGGCGTAATCATATCGAACTATCAGATCGTGGAGCTTTTGAGAAAGACCGAAATAACGCTCAGAGTCTCACATGGACCATCCCTACTGATAGTTCTGGGGAAGTGGGGTCATTAAATGACTACTTGCTTTGGAGACAGATCTTTATGGCAGCAACTGCTAATCAATATGGATTTATCAAGGTTACTGTATCTGATACGGATGGCAATTTTCTTTATGGTGTAGAAACATATAAACGCTATCAGACTCTTGATTGTGAATATAGCTTCTTTACAACAGATGGGAAAGGCGGATATAAGTACATCAAATGGTGGTACTTTATCGGTACTGGTGCTCAAGTCAGTAAACTAGATCCTTTTAGCGACGAGAAAGGCTGGACAGAGTTGAAACGGAATGATGACAAAGTTCAGGTCTTTTTCAATGGTTCGTACTATGATTTTGTCATTCCTGAATTAAAAGACAAGAAGTCAGCCAAAATCCATGTCACTTTGGGAGCGGTCAGAGATAAGCCATTGCTACCTCACATGTACATCGATGAGTTTATGTATCGCAAGGATTTTGTTTCTGTTTCTAAAGATCTTCCAAACCGCTATCCCATCGGTTCTACAATCATCGTCAATAACGAGGAAGACACAATCATGGTTGATGGAATTAACAAATTTGGAGATAGGGTTCATGGCTCCTCATGGATCAAACTTCCTCCAGGTAAGAGCCAACTAGAGATTTATACATCAAGTTGGGTCAAAAAGAAACCAACGGTGTCTATAAATTTTGAAGAAAGGTGGTTGTGATAATGCTCTTAACAATCCATGATATGAACCTTAGACAAGTCGCATCTATCGATAACGACAAGCAAGGGACATTAAATTACTACGATGACTCATGGGTCCGGTATCTGCCAACTGGTTCGTCAACCTTTGACTTCACAGTCGCTAAGAAACTTTTAAGCTCAGACTCTGCTCTCACGAGAATCCACAATCACCTCAATGAGAAAGCTTTTGTTTCGTTCGAGTACGGAGGACGAACGCACCTTTTCACGATCCATAAAGTGCGTGAGAATGAGCATTCTATCGAGGTTAATTGTATCAACCTCAACCTTGAGTTAATCAATGAGCATGCCAATCCTTACAAGGCTAAAAAAGCAATGTCTTTTGTGGAATATTGCCAAGCAATGGACTTATTGAACTATGCGCTGCTATCTGTGGGCGTCAATGAAATCTCAGAGAAACAATTCAAACTTGAGTGGACTAATCAGGAGACAAAACTGGCCAGACTTCTTAACCTAGCTAAGCAATTTGGCGCAGAGCTTGATTTTGACACGAAATTGCATGCTGATAGTTCTATTAAGTCCTTTACTGTGAATGTCTACCATGAGAATGACGGTGAATATCAAGGAGTCGGACGAGATAGAACGGATATCAGTTTAACCTATGGTAAAAATATTGGTTCAATCACTCGTGAGATTGACAAGACTGGTATTTTCAACACTATCAGACCTACTGGGAATATGCCGACCGTAGAGTTAGAGGACAGCGGAGAACGGCATCTCTCTAGTAATAGGGTCAAGAACTCGGATGGTTCGACTACTGAGACGATTATTCGTACTGCTTCAGACGGGACGAAGAGTAAGACTATCGTCCATACTAAAATTACTAAACTTGCTGACAAGACACGTATCACAACGACTACAACTACACGTTCTGATGGCTCTATCGAGCAGACTGTCACAACTAGCAAGAAGGGCGGACCTTCAAATACTGAGAAACGGATTATCAAACCTCCGAAGAAAAAAGAGAAAGAAACCGATACTGAGAAAGAGGTTCTAACTCTTGAGGGATTGGATGATTGGTCAATTAAGAACGAGCGAGGAGAAGTAGAGTTTTATCAGAGAGGGCAAGCTCTATATGCCCCTATCTCTATGCAGCTCTATCCTTCGACCTTTACATCTGCAACAGCCAAAGACCAATGGACGAGACGAGATTTTCATTTTGAAACAGATGAACCAAATGAGCTGAGACGTCTTGCTTACTTGAAGTTGAAGCAGCACTGCTATCCAGCTATTACCTATGAAGTTGACGGCTTTGTGGATGCTGAAATCGGGGACACAATCCAAATCTATGATGATGGTTTTAGTCCAGCTCTTATTGTGAAAGCAAGGGTTTCGGAGCAGAAAATCAGCTTTACGAACCCTGCAAGTAACAAGACTACGTTTGCGAATTTTAAGGCCCTGGATAATAAACTGTCATCAGGTATCCAGTCAGCCTTTGAGCGACTTTTCGAAGCATCCAAACCATATATCATCAAATTATCAACAGATAAAGGGGTGATTTTTAAGAATGGCGCTGGAGAAAGTGTAGTTACCCCAACGCTTTATAAAGGTGGCAAACCTATCGTGACCGGTGTCACATGGCGTTGGTCACTCGATGGAAACTTAACAACTGGCATGAATTATCTTGTAAGAGGTTCAAATGTTCAAAAAACCTCTACTTTACTTGTCTCAGCTTACATTGATAATGATAAGGTTGCAAGTGATGAATTATCATTCGTGAACGTTTCAGATGGTGAATCTGGCCAAAAAGGAGAAGATGGGAAATCAACCGTCATGCACTTTGCGTTTTCTGACAATTCGGATGGATCTGACCTTTCTTTTGAGGATAGAAACCAGCGTTATCAAGGCTATTATTCAGACTATGAACAGGACAATAGCTTAGATAAGACAAGGTATAAATGGACTGATAGATGGGCGAAGATAAAAGGCGGGACAAGAAATTACTTTAAGGATTCATCATCAAGAGTATTTGCGACAGATAGTCAAGAAATATTTGACTATCGTACCTATATTGTTGATGAATTTTGGAAAAACACAGAGCGTTTTAAGAAAGATTTTGTAAGAATTTCCTTTGATATTGCTTTCTTGTCTCCTCTTGATTCAGATAAAACTGCTGATGTCCACTTTTCAGCATCGCCTTGGTATTCATATAAGGGCTTGAAATTTAAAGGTGGTACAACCGCTAGACAGCATTTTGAGTTCATAATTGATCTATCTAGCGCCTCTGAAGATTACAAGACAGACAATGTATTCATTCGCTTTGGTACAAATTATGGTTTCCCTGCCGGGACTAGAGTTTCTATTGAGAATGCGATGTTATCTATTGGCTCTCATTTTCCAGATTATGTTCAATCGGTTGAAGATGTAAGGGATGGTATCAATTCAAAAGCTGACCAGAATTTAACTCAAGCGCAACTTAATGCGCTCACAGAAAAAACTCAGATTCATGAAGCAGAGTTGAAAGCAATGGTATCGATGGAGGCTTTAGGGGAGTTAGAAAAAGCCTATAAAGCTTTTGTGCAAGCAAATGAAGATTCTCAAAAAAAATCTGAGGCTGATTTGGTTGAAGCAGGCAGGAGAATTGAGTTTTTATCAATAGAATTTGGTGGCTTGAAAGAGATGAAAAAGTTCATCGATACCTATATGAGTGCTTCAAATGAGGGTCTCATCATTGGAAAGAACGATGCTAGCTCATCAATAAAAGTCAGTCATGATAGGATTTCCATGTTTTCTGCAGGTAAGGAAGTAATGTATATTTCACAAGGTGTAATAAATATTGACAATGGTATTTTCACTGCATCAGTTCAAATTGGACGTTTTAGAACAGAACAATATTATTTAAATGCAGATATAAATGTAATTAGGTATGTTGGATAAGGAGGTAAATAATGGCTGAGTTTTGGTCGAATAATGATAGAAGTTATTACATCAGGCTGTGGTTGGATCAAATATCTCAGGATTCAACTTCTAATAGTAGTCAAGTTAGAGTTAGACTTGCATTGATTAACGGGGGACATACTTTCTCGGATTATAATTGTTCAGCTTATGTTGATTTGGATGGGAAACGTCTAAATTGGACAGGTCGCCCATCAGTTTTAAACAATAATAGTACAGTTATGATTATTGATCAAACTATTACAATTGGTCATAATTCAGATGGTAAGAAATCTTTTGTTTTTTCAGCGAATTTTACTGGTGGTGGTGGATGGTCGCCAAATATTCTCAACATTCCCGAAAGTTCATTTACACTTTCCATAATCCCACTTTCAAGTTCGTTAAGCAACAATGCCCTTTCAGGAAATAGGCAGCTCGGAAATCTTCACACTCTGACCATTGACCGCAAATCCAGCTCATTTACTCATCAAGTCTGGTATAGAGTTTTTGGAAGCGAATGGATTGACCTAGGGAAGAATCATGGGACAAGTGTATCCTTTACTCCGTCTTTAGATCTTGCTAGACACTTACCTAAGTCAAGTTCAGGGCTAATGGACATCTGTGTTCGAACATATAACGGGTCTACCCAAATTGGAAGCGATGTGTACTCTAATGGCTGGCACTTTAAAATCCCAGACAGTGTAAAACCTACCTTCACAGGTATTTCATTAACTGATATGAATACGGTCGCAAGACAGCTTTTGAGTGGAAATGACTTTTTGCAAATCATTTCAGATATACAAGTGAATTTTAACAATGCGTCTGGTGCTTATGGTTCTACTATTACAGGATATCGAGCTGAGATTGTCAACAAGAAAAATATTGTGACAGAAGATGGAGGCCACTTAGGAATGATGAATTTCAAAGGGGCTGCAACCATTCGAGCTTATGTTATTGATAGTCGAGGTAAGCGATCAGATACCAAAGACATTACTATCAATGTGATTGAGTACAATGCCCCTTCTTTTAGCTTCTCCGCTCTTAGAACTAGAGGCAATCCAAATACATTGCAGGTGCTAAGAAATGCCCGAATAGCCCCTATCACACAAGGTGGACAACAAAGGAACACAATGGCCTTGTCATTCAAAGTTGCTCAGCTAGGCAATTTAAATTATACGGTTGATAACGGAAGTGCAACAGGTATCTATACAACGGTACACACACTCACTAATTCAGCAGCAAACCTAGCGGGTAACTATCCGGCAAATAAATCCTTTCATGTAATCGGTAAGCTAGAAGATAAGTTTACAAGTGTTGAGTTTGCCTTTACGGTTGCAACTGAAAGCGTGGTAATGTCCTATGATAAGAACGGACGTGTAGGCATCGGTAAGGTCGTGGAATTTGGTAAGCCTGGTTCTTTAGATGTTTTAGGCGATATCCACTCAAACAACAAGCCGATTCAGCAGCACCAGCTGACACTTAATAACGGAATTTCTATTTTAACGAAAGAAAGTCTTGATAATATCCTTAAAAATGGTATGTATTATAGTCACAGTGCACCTGATAGACCAAGAAATCAGAATGGGTGGCTATTGGTTCAAGTCTATGATGACGCTCAATATGTTGTGCAGACTTATTGGACAGCTGAGAAAGAGACAATGTTAGTAAGGTATCGTATAGCTAATAAATGGGGAGAATGGAAAGAGATTGCTACCAAGGATGACTTACAGAGATACACTCAAGGTTCTGATTGGAGAGACTTGTCACTCCAAAATGGCTGGCAACATCATCCTGAATACAACAGAGTACAATGCTCTAAATCGTTTGATGACGTTGTCTATCTCAGAGGCTCAGCTAGAGGAGGTAGAACAGCAAAAGATACCATCATCGGTACTCTACCTGCAGATTTCAGGCCTACGCAAACATTGTATGTTTTAGCGACCAATAATAGCTATGCGGTGGCTAATCTAGCAATCAATCCAAACGGTACCATTATTGTTAAGAATAATGTTGACGCTACATGGCTCAACTTAGATAATATTTCATTTAAAATTTAGAAAAAGGAGAATGTATGAAATTAGAATATGGTTCAAAATCACTAGAATATGATGGAAGTGGTGCAGTATCAGCCACTAAGGTCACTTTAGTCAACGCAAATGGAGCAAACGTTCCAATTTTATTGCCAGCTGATAAAATCGGCTTATCAAATACAGAGCTTTTCGAGTTAGCTCTTGAGTCGCTCTATGAGGAGAATTTTCCAAACCGTGCTGAAAACGAGAAATTCAGTAAAGTAGCTCAAGAGTTGCAAAAGAACAAAGAGGCAACGGATAAAGCTGAGCAAGCTGCTAGTGAAAACAAAGAAAACCTTGACACAGTATCAGCTATCACTGAAGTCTTGATTGCCTTGGCAGTATCTCAAAATGGAGGTATGGCTACTCATGCTTATGGCAAGGTGGCCAATTTCATCAAACCACTTGTTAAGGACAAACGTTACAATAACGGAGACATCATCTCAGGCGCTTATCCATTTGAAACTAATCCTAAATGGCCAAAAGGAACCAAGACTATCTTTAAGTTCCAAATGCAGGCGACAGAAGGTTACACCTACAAAGAGCAGTCACTATCTGATATGCTTCAGCAAGGCGTGCTTACCGTGGCCATGCCACGTATTGAGTAGAGGGAGGTTGTATGCCAGGATATGAACGACTAATCTTGCAAATCTTTCTTTCTCTAATTCCTGTTATTGGGCTTTATTTTTCGATGAAAGATAAGGCTACCAAGCAAGAGAACCGTCTCACGATTTTAGAGAAAGATATTGAGAACTTGCATGAATTTAAAACATCGGCCAATAAAAGGCTCGATAATCACGACGAACAGAACAAGGCTATCTTGGTCCTAGCTGAGCAAGTAAAATCGCTTGGTGAGGATGTGAGAGAGCTTAAAAGCTTAATTCAAAATAAACAACAATAAAAGGAGAAACTCAAAATGATTAACTGGAAATTGCGCTTGCAAAACAAAACAACTCTCATTGCTCTTCTTGGAGCAATCTTCCTTATGGCCCAACAATTCGGCCTTGAAATCCCCAGAAATATTCAAGACGGTGTGAACACATTCGTTTACATCCTTGTCTTGATTGGGGTTGTCAACGACCCAACAACATCAGGGATCTCTGATAGCAAACGTGCACTAGAATACTACGAACCAAGCGAGGATTAGATCATGGATATTGATAAAAGCAGATTAAGAAGTGGATTGCCTCAGGTCGGTGTGCGACCTTATCGTCAAGTCCATGCACACTCGACAGGAAATCGAAACTCAACCGCACAAAATGAAGCGGACTACCATTGGCGCAAAGACCCTGAACTTGGGTTCTTTTCGCATGTTGTAGGAAATGGTCGTGTGATGCAGGTCGGTCCTGTAAATAATGGATCGTGGGACGTAGGCGGAGGTTGGAATGCTGAGACTTATGCAGCAGTTGAACTAATTGAAAGCCATTCAACTAAGGAAGAGTTCATGACAGACTATCGTCTTTATATCGAACTGCTACGAAACCTTGCGGACGAAGCAGGCTTGCCCAAAACTCTTGATACAGACGATTTAGCGGGTATCAAGACGCATGAATACTGTACGAATAACCAGCCTGATAACCATTCAGACCACGTTGACCCTTATCCCTATCTTGCGAAATGGGGGATTAGTCGTTCACAATTTAAGCAGGATATCGAGAATGGTACGAACGTGGAACCTGGATGGAAGGAGAATGCCACTGGATGGTGGTATGTTCGTTCAGATGGCTCTTATCCACAAGATAAATTCGAAAAAATCGATGACACCTGGTATTATTTTGACGGTTCTGGATACCTGCTGGAAGACAAATGGAAGAAACATTCCGACGGCAAATGGTACTATTTAGACCCTTCAGGAGCTATGGCTACTGGCTGGAAAAAGATTGATGGAAAATGGTATTACTTCGACAGTGAAGGAGCTATGAAGACTGGTTGGGTCAAGTACAAAGACCATTGGTACTATCTCGATGCCAAGGACGGCGACATGAAGTCCAAACAATTCATTAAGTCGGCGGATGGTACAGGTTGGTACTACCTAAAAGAAGATGGCAGTATGGCAGACAAGCCAGAGTTCACAGTAGAGCCAGAAGGCTTAATCACTACAAAATAATTTTTTAAAAAAAGTAAGGGGCAAAAAGGGGGCATAAGGTGTAAACTTTTGTATTTTTATGGTAAAAATTATATGTAATTCATAACGCACAAAGGCTTATTTAATAGGTTTTTTATCTTATCTCTTCCTATTTATATATCAAAGTTCAGTTACTCTTAAATAATAGAGCAACTACATTTGTAGCTTAAAAAACATATAAAACCGCTATTCTCAGGAGTAGCGGTTTTTTATATTTTTATAAAGTATTGTCCAGAAATGATGATTTATAAGTATGGGTTGCCTTTTCAATAAATGGGTTATATAATAGAAGTATAGTTAGAGAAGATTGGTCTGAACATTTTTAAAAAGAAAAGGAGAAAAGATGGCATTAAATTTGTTTGATGTTATTCATTATAAAGGTGAGGAAACAAGGAATATACTTGCTTGGAGACATCCTAAAACGAATATCAAGATAGGAGCAACTGTAATTGTAAATCCTGGTCAGAGTGCTGTGTTCTTTTCAAATGGAAGAGCAGTAGCTACCTATGATGCTGGAAAACATAAGATTGAAGGAAATGATATTCAGACAGCTTCAGGAATAAAAAACTTTCTAAGTGGAGGTATTTCATCTGACTCATCATTTTTGTGGTTTGTAAACATGTATGATTTACAACCGATTGGGTGGGGAACTTCTTCACCTATAATGGTTCGAGATCCAGAAAGTGATATTCCTGTTGAGTTGAAAATACATGGGAATTTTATTCCTCGAATTGTAGATTTGGAAGCTTTTATACTAGAATTTATGCCAAGTCACCCTGATCTTATAACAGCTACTATTTTACAAAATCGATTTAGACAAACTGCCAGTGGACTGATTAGTTCAGCTATTTCACAAGTAATATATAACTATAAGATTCCAATTATTGACATTGAGATGCACAGTTTTGATATAGCTGTTGGTTTGTCTGAAATTTTATCTAGCTATTTTGCCAAATATGGAATTAGTATTGAAGAATTTAACATTGAGGCCTTAAAGGTAAATCAGAATAGCAATGGATATAGAGAAATCTTTAAATTCCACAAGCAAATTTTGGAAGCCAAAAGCAAGCAGGCGAGTCGAGATATTGAAGAGTATACTTATCAAGAAGAGAGACAATTTGATATTTTAGAAGAGGCAGCTAAAAATAATGATTCTACAGGAAACCTAATGGGAGCAGGTGTGGAAATCGCAATGGGGCTTGGCTTGGGTGCTAAATTTAGCAACTTGGTGGATCATATTGAAGGCAGGAATTCATTGGACAAAGATGTTAATCAACATAAATCTGACCCCAAAGGAGAAATAGGCTTAGCTAAGTTTTGTAGCCAATGCGGGACTGCTTTTTTGGAAGGAGCAAACTTCTGTTCTAATTGTGGTCATGAAAGATAGTTCGAATCTTAGGAGAAAATAATTTTTTATACCATTCTAGGTTGGATATTATCTTTATCTTTTGGTTTTTTGTATTTTCAAATTTACTTTTGAATTTATTTGGGAAATCTGGAATTGCCAGAGTTTCCCTTTTTCTTAGAAATCTAAAACTAAGATCTTTTATTTCGTTTTTAGATCTTTCAAATTATGTAATTCTAAGTATGGAAATGTATGAATAAATACACCAATTCCCTGAAAGATATTAGGAAATCTTTTTAAAAGAGTAAGGGATTACTTAGACAAGTTCTATGACAAGAGGATATAGTAGATGTACCAAGTATTTCGTTTATTAAGTATACTTTTTATGGGATTGACAAGTGCAACATTTTTTCTTTCACTATGGGCCGTAACTCTATTTCTTGAACATGGTAAGCCGATTTTCTCAATAGTGACTCCTATTATTTTTTCTTTATCAGGTTTCTTTTTGTCTTCCTTTGCATTTTATAGCTTTGGTGTTTTAGAAAATATAAAAATTAAAGTCAAAGCCTTGGATGAGATATATAATGGGAAGGCTCTTTATAGAGAATATATAGCAACTAGAGGAGAAGAAAGGTGAAGCAGTATATTAAGAATAATTGGAAAACAGGCTTTCATTGGTTAATTTCAAATATAGTAATTCTCTGTTTTGTAGTTTTATCACTTGCTATCTTTTCTATAGATGATGGACCAACTATCTTTATATTGAAAAATCTTGATTTTATAATTTTGGCAAAATCTATTGGAATTTCCGTTGTTATCAGTTTTTTATTTTTATCATTTCAAAATGTTACCTTTGTGCCAGTTGCTTTAATTATTTTATATTTATTTCGAGAAACAATTAAAGATTCCTTTTCCTTGAAGAAATTAAAACAGAAGAATTTACTTCAAATGCTTGTTTTAATCATTTTATCATCATTTCTTGAATTTGAAAAATCTAGGGAATGGTCTATTCGATTTCTATTTCTTTTAGCTCCGTGGTATTTGTTTAGTGTGATCTCAATATTGGTAATGACTTATCGTAAGTCAAAGAGAGAAGAAGAAGTCAAGAAACGAAATCAAATACAAGCTTTATTCACTTTATTTGAAAAGCACCAGATTAACAAAAATACATATCCCGTTATTTGTCCATCATGTAGTGGTGAGAATCTGCTTGATCTAGGGCAAGGTAAATCATGTGATTATTGCGGTGCATGGTTATCTAGAAAGGAAATATAAATGAGACGCTATCGTTTAATCATTTCCAAGGTTGTTTATCCTATAGTATCTTTCATATGTATTCTTTCGGGACTGAAATTTTATCAGTACATCGATAACTACATGAGATGGATATTAGGAAAAAAAGAAGGTTCACTTCATGATTTCTACTTTATGTGGCATTTAATAGTAACAATTTTGTTTGTTTTATTTTTCCTGTTTTTGATTCTATCCTCTTTTTTATTCTTAAAACAGCCACAGATGAAACAATATGACAAAGCTTTGATAACAGTTCTTAAGTTTGAAGAACAAGGTGATGATGTTATTGAAATTAAAGGGAAAGAATTGCGAGATGAGTTATCTTATCGACTATCAGCAAAACGTGTTTATTGTCCTACTTGTCATAAACCTACAGATGGAGTAATTGGAACTAAGTTGACTTGTGGAAATTGTGGTAAAACTTTTATAGTTTCTTGATTTGATGACATTCGTAATGAAACAATCTTAATTTTTTAAACAAATAAATTAAGGTTGTATCTAGAAATTTAGTAAGTTTATTTTCTTAAATTAAATTTTATAATACGAAAAGCAACAGCTGTTTAGCTGTTGCTTTTGATAACTTTTTTAACTCTTAAACCACGCCTTGTGCAATCATAGCCTTGGCTACATTTTTAAAAGTTGTTCTAGCTGTTTTGAGGATCTTGGTCATGATATCTTCGAGTCGACCAGAGTATACTGCCATCTATTCATCTGATGAGAGGGATTTTATCATCCAGATATTCATAGCTGGGTGGCCGGCAGCGTTAGAAAGTGGTTCTTGCAGTGATGTAAAACCATAGTGCTGATAGATGGACACAGCCGTAGCCAGTTCAGTAGAGGTTTCTAGATAAAGCTGTTCATAACCTGCTAGGCGGGCTTCCTGGAATATTCGCTTTATCAACCTGCTGGAATAACCTTTGCCACGGCTATTTTTAGTGACATACAGTTTTTGTAATTCAGCAATCTTATGGGACACTGGTGCAAAGCCACCACAGCCAACCAGCTGACCTTCATCTTCCAGAATAAAGTAAGCTGCTCTCTCTTGCTGTTGATAGTAGTCGGCCAAATGATCTAGATGAGAATCAAAGTAGACAGTTCCAGGTTTGTCAAGCCCGAATTCTTCAAGACTAGCTCGAATGAGCTGCGCTACAGCTGGATTATCTCTTACTTCCATTGGCCGTAAGTTCATCATTTGTCCTCCGATAGGATGTATCGACTAATTAAACAATACCTTGTGCAATCATAGCGTTTGCTACGTTTTCGAAGGCAGCGATATTTGCTCCTGCAAGGTAGTCAGTACCAAGTCCGTATGTTTCAGCAGTTGTTTTAGCTGTGTTGAAGATGTTGGTCATGATGTCTTTGAGGCGTCCATCAACTTCTTCACGGGTCCATGAAAGGCGAAGGCTGTTTTGGCTCATTTCAAGCGCTGATACAGCTACACCACCAGCGTTAGCAGCTTTGGCAGGTCCGTAAAGGATTCCGTTTTCTTTGTAGACTTTAATCGCATCAAGGTCACTAGGCATGTTAGCACCTTCTGATACGCAGATAACTCCTTGAGCAACCAAACGTTTAGCTGCGTCGCCGTTGATTTCGTTTTGAGTCGCACATGGAAGAGCGATGTCGTAGTTTCCAGCGTAAGTCCATACAGAACCTTCATGGTAAGTAGCAGTTGATTTCTCAGCTGCGTACTCAGTCAAACGAGCACGGCGTTTTTCTTTAACATCAACCAAAAGATCGAAGTCAATACCATTTTCGTCGATGACATAACCGTTTGAGTCAGATACAGAGATAACAGTAGCGCCGAGTTCAGTTGCTTTTTGAAGAGCATATTGAGCTACGTTACCAGAACCTGAAATAACCACTTTCTTACCAGCAAAACTGTTACCATTAGCTTTGAGCATTTCTTCAGTATAGTAAACCAATCCATAACCAGTTGCTTCTGGACGAATCAAGCTACCACCGAATCCAAGAGGTTTACCAGTCAAGACACCTGCATCAAATTGGTTAAGACGTTTGTATTGTCCGTAAAGGTAACCAATTTCACGTCCTCCAACACCGATATCACCAGCAGGTACGTCAAGAGATGGTCCGATGTATTTTTGCAATTCAGTCATGAAGCTTTGGCAGAAGCGCATCACTTCAGCATCAGTCTTACCTTTAGGATCGAAGTCTGATCCACCTTTACCTCCACCGATTGGAAGTCCAGTCAAAACGTTTTTAAAGATTTGTTCGAAACCGAGGAATTTCAAGATCCCTTGGTTTACAGTTGGGTGGAAACGAAGTCCGCCTTTATATGGTCCAACAGCTGAGTTGAATTGAACACGGTAACCACGGTTGACTTGGACTTTACCTTCACGGTCAACCCAAGGAACACGGAAAGAAATCACGCGCTCAGGCTCAGTGATGCGTGCCAAGATGTTTTCTTCGATATACTCAGGGTGTTTTTCAAATACAGGTTCCAAAGTGCTGAAGAATTCTTCAACCGCCTGGAGAAATTCAGCCTCATGCCCGTTACGAGCTTTCACAGTTGCAAACACGCTTTGGATATAGTCTTTAGCAGATGTCATATCGTTCTCCTTTTTGTTGTTATATTTTATTACATGAGCCATTATAGCAGAAATTTTTTTGAGTGTAAAGAAAAAAACAGAAATTTTCTAAAAATTCTTTCAATTTACAAAACCGAACGTTTTATATAGAAATTAGTTTCTCAAAGAGAAAATCTTAAAGTATGGTATAATATTAGAAATAAAAGGAATCTGGAGGATCAGAATCATGGTATCAACGAAAACACAAATAGCTGGCTTTGAGTTTGACAATTGCTTGATGAATGCAGCGGGTGTGGCTTGTATGACGATAGAAGAGCTTGAAGGGGTCAAAAACTCAGCGGCGGGTACTTTTGTTACGAAGACTGCGACCTTGGACTTTCGTCAGGGCAATCCTGAGCCACGTTATCAGGATGTTCCACTTGGTTCTATCAACTCTATGGGATTACCAAATAATGGTTTAGACTACTATCTGAACTATCTTTTGGACTTGCAGGAAAAAGAGCCAAACCGTACTTTCTTCCTATCTCTAGTTGGCATGTCTCCAGAAGAAACACATACCATCTTGAAAAAAGTTCAAGAGAGCGAGTTTAAAGGACTGACAGAGCTTAATCTCTCTTGTCCAAATGTTCCAGGAAAACCTCAGATTGCCTATGATTTTGAGACAACAGACCGGATTTTGGCAGAAGTCTTTGCCTACTTTACCAAACCTCTTGGAATCAAATTGCCACCTTATTTTGATATTGTTCACTTTGACCAAGCGGCAGCTATTTTCAACAAGTATCCACTCAAGTTTGTTAACTGTGTTAACTCTATCGGAAACGGCCTTTATATAGAAAACGAGTCGGTCGTGATTCGTCCTAAGAATGGTTTTGGTGGAATTGGTGGAGAGTATATCAAACCGACCGCTCTTGCTAATGTGCACGCCTTTTACCAACGTTTAAATCCCCAAATCCAAATCATCGGAACGGGTGGCGTTCTTACGGGTCGTGATGCCTTTGAACACATCCTTTGCGGTGCGAGTATGGTGCAAGTAGGGACTACCCTTCACAAAGAAGGCGTCGGTGCTTTTGAACGCATTACCAATGAACTGAAAGAAATCATGGAAGAAAAAGGTTATGAGAACCTAGAAGATTTCCGTGGGAAATTGCGCTATATTGATTAAAGTTAGTAAAAAATCAGAAGAAAGGAGAGATGATGCTAGCCATTGAAGACAGTCAGAAGTTGACTTTATCAAATCTATCTAGCTTGAATCTATTTACAGGGACAGACCAGGGCCAGTTTGAAGTTATGAAGAGTCAAGTGTTGAAACAGATTGGTTATGATCCAGCTGATCTCAATTTTGCTTACTTTGATATGAAAGAAGTAGCCTATAAAGACTTAGAGTTGGAGTTGGTCAGTCTCCCTTTCTTTGCGGATGAAAAAATCGTGATATTAGACCATTTTGTCGATATCACAACAGCCAAGAAACGCTTTTTAGCAGATGATGAGCTCAAGTCGTTTGAGGCATACCTTGATAACCCTTCGCCAACAACCAAGTTGTTGATCTTTGCGGAAGGAAAACTGGATAGCAAGAGACGGCTGGTTAAATTACTTAAACGTGATGCCAAGGTTTTTGATGCAGTAGAAGCCAAAGAACAAGAATTGCGCCAGTATTTCCAAAAATGGAGTCAGACACAAGGTCTGCAGTTTGTGGGGCAATCCTTTGAAAATCTACTTCTCAAATCTGGTTTTCAATTTAGTGAAATCCAGAAAAATCTCCTTTTTTTACAGTCTTATAAGTCAGATGGCATGATAGAGGAGAAGGATATTGTCGAGGCTATACCAAAGACCCTGCAGGACAATATTTTTGATTTGACTCAGCTTATTTTAGTTAAGAAGATTGACCTGGCCCGTGACCTGGTTAGAGACTTGACCTTGCAAGGGGAGGATGAGATCAAGCTCATAGCTGTCATGTTAGGACAGTTTCGTACCTTTACCCAAGTGAAGATTTTATCAGAGACTGGTCAGACGGAATCGCAGATTGCAAGCAGTCTGGGAACTTACTTGGGGCGCAACCCTAATCCTTATCAAATCAAGTTTGCACTGAGAGATTCGAGAGGGATTTCCTTGGCCTTTCTCAAGCGAGCGATTTCTTATTTAATTGAAACGGACTACCAGATTAAGACAGGTGTCTATGAAAAAGGGTACCTGTTTGAAAAGGCACTTTTGCAGATCGCGGCAGAGGTAAATTGAGCAAAAAACTTGAAAAAAGAGGATGATTGCGTTATCATTTTCATATAGAAAGAAAAAGAGGTATTACAGATGGCTATTATCTTACCAGACCTTCCATACGCATACGACGCTTTGGAACCATACATCGATGCAGAAACAATGCACTTGCACCATGACAAACACCATCAAACTTATGTCAACAATGCCAATGCAGCTCTTGAAAAACACCCTGAAATTGGTGAAGACCTTGAAGCTTTGCTTGCTGATGTAGACTCTATCCCAGCTGATATCCGTCAAGCACTTATCAATAATGGTGGTGGACACTTGAACCATGCTCTTTTCTGGGAATTGATGACTCCTGAAAAAACTGCTCCATCAGCAGAACTTGCAGCAGCAATCGACGCAACATTTGGTTCATTTGAAGAGTTCCAAGCAGCCTTTACAGCAGCGGCTACAACTCGCTTCGGCTCTGGATGGGCATGGTTGGTTGTCAACAAAGAAGGGAAACTTGAAGTAACTTCAACAGCAAACCAAGACACACCAATCTCAGAAGGCAAAAAACCAATCTTGGGCTTGGACGTTTGGGAACATGCTTACTATGTGAAATACCGCAACGTACGTCCTGACTACATCAAAGCTTTCTTCTCAGTCATTAACTGGAACAAAGTAAATGAGCTTTACGCAGCGGCTAAATAAAAAATAGGAAGAGAAGAGCCAATCTTCTCTTTTTTGGTTTATATGGCAGAAGTCTGACAAAATCGTCAGACTTTTTTCATTTTTATGAGAAACGTGCTAACTGCTAGAAATTATGGTAAAATAGAGTGTTAAGTAATCGTGGAAAAGGAAGACTATGCGTAAAGAAATTGCACCTGAATTATACAACTATAACAAGTTTCCTGGCCCAGAATTTCATGTGAATGGGGATAAGGTTGAGACTGAAGGGATTGCTTTTACCTTGGTTGAAAATATCAAGGATGCCTTCGATGTGACAGTCTTTAATCAACGCTTTTCAGAGGTGTTGACCAAGTTTGATTATGTCGTGGGGGACTGGAGCAATGAACAGCTCCGTCTACGTGGCTTTTATAAAGACGACCGAACAGAGGAAAAAAATGAAAAGATTAGCCGGTTACAGGACTATCTTTTAGAGTACTGTAGTTATGGTTGTGCCTATTTTGTTCTAGAAAATCAAGCACCTAAGCGTGCGTCGTTTGACAAGAAAATGCGTAAAAAGGAAGAGGAGAATCTTCCTAGAAGAGGAAAGAAACCTTCGCAAAACAAGAGAAAACCAAATGCGGATAAGCGAAATAGACGTCGTCATAAGGACCAAAAGTCTCAGAAAGAGGACAAGGTACAGCGCCATTTTGTCATTCGTCAGAAATAGATAGAGAAATAAGGAGAAGAGATGAAACCGTCTATTTATAGTTTAACACGTCAAGCCATGCAAGAATGGGTATTAGAACAGGGAGAAAAGAAATTCCGAGCAGATCAAATCTGGGAATGGCTCTACCGTAAACGTGTCCAGTCGTTTGAAGAAATGACCAACCTTTCCAAGGATTTGATTGCCAAACTCAATGACCAGTTTGTCGTAAATCCTTTGAAACAACGGATTGTACAAGAGTCAGCTGACGGTACTGTTAAGTATCTTTTCGAGTTGCCAGATGGCATGTTGATTGAGACAGTACTCATGCGTCAACACTACGGTTTGTCAGTCTGTGTGACCACTCAGGTTGGCTGTAATATTGGTTGTACCTTCTGTGCATCAGGCTTGATCAAGAAGCAACGTGACCTCAATAACGGGGAAATCGTAGCGCAGATCATGCTGGTTCAGAAATACTTTGATGAACGTGGTCAGGATGAACGTGTCAGCCATATCGTTGTTATGGGAATTGGTGAACCATTTGATAACTACAACAATGTTTTGAATTTTGTCCGTACCATCAATGATGACAAGGGAATGGCTATCGGTGCTCGCCACATCACTGTTTCAACCTCAGGTTTGGCCCATAAAATTCGTGACTTTGCTAATGAAGGCGTACAGGTCAATCTGGCTGTGTCTCTTCACGCACCTAATAATGAATTGCGTTCAAGCATCATGAAAATTAACCGTGCCTTTCCGATTGAAAAGCTCTTTGCTGCTATTGAGTACTATATCGAAACAACTAATCGCCGTGTAACCTTTGAATACATCATGCTCAATGAAGTCAACGATGGAGTTGAACAAGCCTTGGAGCTTGCTGAATTGCTCAAGAATATCAAGAAATTATCTTACGTAAACTTGATTCCCTATAACCCAGTTAGTGAACATGACCAATATAGCCGCAGTCCTAAAGAGCGTGTAATGGCCTTCTATGATACCCTCAAGAAAAAAGGGGTCAACTGTGTTGTCCGTCAAGAGCATGGTACAGATATTGATGCAGCTTGTGGACAATTGCGCTCCAATACAATGAAACGTGACCGCCAGAAGGCAGTTGCATCGGTAAATCCATAAAATGACTAAAAAAAGAGAATTAATCTTAAGATTGGGAGTGGCTGTTTACAGCCTATGCATTGTCTGTTTTTGCTTCACTCCCCAGCCTCAACTTCCTACAGGAGTGGAAACTCCAGGTATTCAAACTTTTGGACGCCTGGTTTTTCTTTTAACTCCCTTAAACTCCCTTTGGAATCTGGGTGAAGTAACCAGTTTGGGACAAGTCATTTGGATCTTTTTGCAGAACATTTTAAATGTCTTCTTGCTCTTCCCGCTAGTCTTTCAACTGATCTATCTCTGTCCAAACTTGCGACAAACCAAAAAAATCATCCTTCTCAGCTTTCTACTGAGCCTAGGAATCGAGTGTACGCAGCTGGTCTTAGACTTTTTCTTTGATTTTAATCGGGTCTTTGAGATTGATGATTTGTGGACCAATACCTTGGGTGGCTATCTGGCTTGGGTTCTCTATAAAGGACTGCATAAAAACAAGATAAGGAATTAGAATGAGTATTTTAGAAGTTAAAAATTTGAGTCACGGTTTTGGTGATCGTGCAATTTTTGAAGATGTGTCTTTCCGTCTCCTCAAGGGAGAGCATATCGGCTTAGTCGGTGCCAATGGTGAAGGAAAATCAACCTTTATGAGCATCGTGACAGGTAAGATGTTGCCAGATGAAGGGAAGGTGGAGTGGTCCAAATATGTGACTGCTGGCTACCTGGATCAGCACGCTGTGCTAAAGGAAGGTCAAACCGTGCGTGATGTCTTGCGTACAGCCTTTGATGAGCTATTTAAAGCAGAAGCTCGTATCAATGATCTCTATATGGAAATGGCAGAAGACGGGGCGGATATTGATGGGCTGATGGAAGAAGTAGGAGAACTCCAAGACCGTTTGGAGAGTCGTGATTTCTATACCTTGGATGCTAAGATTGATGAGGTAGCGCGTGCTCTCGGTGTCATGGACTATGGTATGGATACAGACGTAACAGCCTTGTCAGGTGGACAAAGAACCAAGGTACTCTTGGCTAAACTTCTCCTTGAAAAGCCTGATATCTTGTTGCTTGACGAGCCAACCAACTACTTGGATGCTGAACACATTGACTGGCTCAAGCGTTATCTTCAAAACTATGAGAATGCCTTTGTCCTTATTTCGCATGATATTCCTTTCCTCAACGACGTAATCAATATCGTCTATCATGTTGAAAATCAACAGTTAACGCGTTACTCTGGTGACTACTACCAGTTCCAAGAAGTCTATGCTATGAAGAGATCTCAGTTGGAAGCAGCCTATGAACGTCAGCAGAAAGAGATAGCGGACCTCAAGGACTTTGTCGCTCGAAACAAAGCGCGTGTTGCAACGCGTAATATGGCCATGTCCCGTCAAAAGAAACTCGACAAGATGGATATCATTGAACTCCAAAGCGAGAAACCAAAGCCATCCTTTGATTTTAAACCGGCTCGTACTCCTGGTCGCTTTATCTTCCAAGCCAAGGACTTGCAGATTGGTTATGACGGTCCTCTTACCAAGCCCTTAAATCTCACTTTTGAACGCAATCAAAAGGTTGCTATTATCGGTGCAAATGGTATCGGGAAAACAACCCTCTTGAAGTCTCTCTTGGGAATTATTCCACCAATCGCTGGGGAAGTCGAACGTGGAGATTACCTAGAACTTGGTTACTTTGAACAGGAAGTAGAAGGTGGCAATCGTCAAACACCACTAGAGGCTGTCTGGAATGCCTTTCCTGCACTTAACCAAGCAGAAGTTCGTGCAGCCCTTGCTCGTTGTGGTTTGACAACTAAGCACATCGAAAGCCAAATTCAGGTCTTGTCAGGTGGGGAACAAGCCAAGGTGCGTTTCTGTCTCTTGATGAACCGTGAAAACAACGTCTTAGTGCTGGACGAGCCGACCAACCACTTGGATGTGGATGCCAAGGAAGAACTCAAACGCGCTCTCAAAGAATACAAAGGAAGCATTCTTATGGTTTGCCACGAACCAGACTTCTATGAAGGCTGGATGGACCAAATCTGGGACTTTAACAAGCTAACTTAAAAGCAGTAAAAAAGCCAAGTTGAAATGACTTGGCTTTTTTGACTAGTAATTTAAATAGCTTTCAACTTCAGATTTCTCAATTTCTTTACCGTAGTGGCAAATCGGACAAGAAACGAAGTAACTTTTACCATAAGGGAAAAGTGGAATCCAGTAAAGGGTGAACTTGCGCCCAGTTTCTACGATCTCCCAAGTATCGACATTGTTACAATGACCACATTCGATCGCAGTTTGCGTATGTCCCAAATCTTTCTGATAACCTTTAGAACCCCAAAATAAAATCATGTCATCGTCTCCTTATCTGTTGATGGTTTATTTTTTGCTGAAGTCGTAGTCTTTCACCACTTCGATACTATCAATGGTGATAGCAGACGTTGGTTTGTCTTTCTCATCTTTTTCAGCCTTGGCAATCTTGTCAACAATATCCATGCCATCGATGACTTGACCAAAGACAGGGTGTTTGCCGTCTAGACTTGGATTTCCACCTTCTTTATAGGCTTCGATGATTTTCTTTGGATACTTACTTGTAGGGAGTTTAGCTGAAATATCTGTTGAATTTTGGTTGATGAAGAACTGGCTGCCGTTGGTGTTTGGTTGACCAGTGTTAGCCATAGCAAGGGCTCCTCGGATATTGTATAGGTAAGGAGAGATTTCATTTTTGAAACCAGTTCCCTTGTCCTTTGTTTTATCCTTATCATGCCAGATAGATTGGCCCCCTGTACCATCTCCCTTAGGATCTCCAGTTTGGACCATAAAGCCATCGATGACACGGTGGAAGGTGATGCCGTTATAATAGCCTTCCTTAGCGTGAGTAAGGAAGTTTTCAACTGCTAGTGGTGCTAGTTTTGGAAAGAGTTTGATACGGATATCGCCTTGATTTGTGTGTAAAATGACCTCAGCTTCATCTTCAGCAACTTCCTTAGAAAGTTGAGGGAAGTTGGCATTGTCATTGGTCAATGCGTCATTCAAATCTTTGGCAGCCTGAGCAGCTGCTTTTGAGCTTTCTTCAGCATAGATACTAGAGTCGACATATTCATCACCACGGAGACCGCGTTGGATACTAGTACATCCAGCAAGGGCTACCGTTGATAGTAAAAGAAGGGTTGCTAGTTTTTTCATTGTTAACCTCTCAAAAATTCATTTCTACCATTGTACCTTAAAAGGAGTTTGATTTCAAATGTAAAAGATTTTACTAAAAATTTCTAGTAGTTAAAAAAATTAAAACTCTGTCAAGTTTTTTTCTTGACACCTGTCAGAAATCTGCTATAATAGAACATGTGCTAAATAGCTCAGCTATTTCACCGAAATAAAAAAATAAGAAAAGAGACATTAAAAAATGGCAGTTAAAATCCGTTTGACTCGTATGGGTTCTAAGAAAAAACCTTTCTACCGTATCAACGTAGCAGACTCACGTTCACCACGTGACGGACGTTTCATCGAAACAGTTGGGACTTACAACCCACTTGTTGCTGAAAACCAAGTAACTTTGAAAGAAGACCGCGTTCTTGCATGGTTGGCTGATGGAGCTCAACCTTCAGATACAGTTCGCAACATCCTTTCAAAAGAAGGCGTATTGAAAAAATTCCACGATTCTAAATTCTCAAAATAAGTTTAAAGTAGGTTGACAGATGGATACGATTGAAAATCTCATTATTGCGATTGTGAAACCTTTGATTTCACAACCTAATGCCTTAACTATCAAGATTGAAGACACACCAGAGTTTTTGGAGTATCACTTGGATCTTGACCAAAGCGATGTCGGTCGTGTTATCGGTCGTAAGGGTCGCACTATTTCAGCGATAAGAACGATTGTCTACTCTGTCCCAACTGAAGACAAAAAAGTAAGAATCGTTATCGATGAAAAATAAAGAAAGCGGGACAGAAGTCTCGCTTTTTTGTGAGGAGGAGAAGATGAAGGATTTAACCTTTAGACAATTACAAGCTTACTTACTCGAACATTACCAGCAATCTCGAACTGAGGAAGGCCTCTTTATCAAGCTAGTGGAGGAAGTCGGAGAAGTAGCCGAGGTCTTGAATGGGCGCTCTGGTCGAAAAGAGGGTGTCTAGGACTCAAATGAGGAACTAGCCAAAGAACTGGCAGATATTATTCACTACACGGTCGCTATTGCGGCTATCAACGACATTGACCTAACCAAAACCATCTTTGACAAAGATAAGAAGGCTGCCATTAAGTATCAGCATGAACGAGATTTGGAAGGATTTTTGGAAAACCTCCAATAAAACTAGGAATAATCTCTTTTCACTGATATGAAAGATTCTTCCTAGCATATGCTAGCTTGTATAGAGAAATCAATGAAACTGGCGGATTATGCTATCAAAGTAAGGAATCTCCAAGAGGCAGACAAGCTAGAACTTGTAAGAAAAGAACGAGAAAAGCAGATCAGACTGGCTGAATCCTTTTTAGCTAATGTAATAGATAAACGGTGAAAGAAGGAATAAAATACCAATCCTAGAAATAGCATCTAGGATTTTACTATGCTAAAATGGATAGACAGTCTCAAAGAATTCTAGTCAATCAATCTTGAGAATAGCTATTTTTAAAGGGAGTAACAATCTATGAACGAGAAAACAAAAGCTTACCTAGCAGCCTTATCCTTTTCAGCCATCATTGGATTTTCTTTTTTATTTACTAAGATTGCTTTGGCCTATGCTAGTCCTTTCACAAACTTAGCGCATCGCTATACAATCGCTGCTCTGGTATTGGTCATCCTTCATCAAACAAAACTTATCAATGTGAGTTTAAGCAGAAAAGATATTCTTTCTATTTTGCCTATGAGTCTTTTCTATCCAATCCTCTTCTTTATTTTCCAATCCTTTGCTTTACAGTATATATCGTCTTCTGAAGCGGGAATTTTACAGGCTCTTGTCCCGATCTTTACGCTCCTTTTGGCATCGGTTTTTCTCAAGGAGAAGACAAGTTTGCTACAAAAGTTCTTTTTAATTTTATCCGTAGCAGGAGTAGTTTTCATCTTCCTTCGCAAAGGAGCAAACTTTAGCAAGGAAACTGCTAGCTTGGGCTTTCTCTTGATGTTGGGATCTGTTCTCGCCAATGCGATAAACAATATCCTCAGCAAGGCTAAAGGAGGTCGCTATCGGGCCATGGATATGACAGTTGTTGTGATATTTGTTGGCTTCGTCACCTTTAATACGTTGAGTCTGACCTCTCACTATCTAGAGGGGAACATATTAGCTTACTTTGCGCCACTTGGACAGGTACCCTATCTGCTTTCCATCCTCTATTTGGGAATTTTAGCCTCTATCGTGACTGGTAGTCTCTCTATCTATGCTATCGTTCGCCTCGGGGCATCAACCGTCAGTGTCTTTGGTAATCTTGGAACAGTTTTGACCATTCTAGCCGGAGCCCTTATCCTCCACGAACCGATTTATAGCTACCATGTGATTGGAGCTACTCTGATTATTGCTGGAATCTTAGGCATGAATCTGATGAGAAAAAAGTAAAGATTGCGTAGCAGTCTTTTTCTTTATCCAAATGATGCAGAAAATTCAAAATTTTTAATGAAACTAAGTTTAGAAAACCATGATTTTAATATAGCATGATAAAATAGATACAAAGAATGATATCAGGATAAAGAGGAGCGAATGTAGAAATGAAGCCAAATGATATTACTGAAGCTATTGCTTTTTATAACAGAGAACCTGAGGTGTTGGAACGTCACATTATACCAGTATTAGATTGTGATTTGGTTGTTTATCATCGTCCTGGAAGCGCAAGTAAAGGACATATTATTTTTTATCATGGAGCTTGTGGACGCAGTCAGATGTGGGCCCACCAGTATGATGCTTTTGATGGATTTGACCTTTACTTTGTAAATGTTAGAGGGCAGGGTGAATCACCTATGAAAGTTGGGCTACCCGACTTAGAAGGCGCTATTCAAGATGTAGATGCCATTTTGTCCTATTTTAAGCTGGATAAGGTGATATTGGTTGGTCATTCTTGGGGAGGAAATCCACTTCAAGAGTATACCTATCGCCATCCAGAAAGAGTCCTAGCCTTGGTCATGGTAGATAGTTGGGGACAGCATCGATACTTATCAGAGAAAGAAAGAGGTCGAATCAAATATAGTTCTCTTATGTACAAAACGATTCCTTGGAAAGTGATTGCAGATAAGAACTCAAAAATGTGTACAGATAATCCTATCACAAGAGAATTGGTCAAGACTGCCATTATAGAAACTGGGCGAGATGTTTTTTTGAACCTTGGAATCACAGGTTTCTTGGCAGTCCATGAGATAGAAGGATATAAAGGAAATCCTCCCATGCTATTAGTAAGAGGAGAAAATGATTTTCCCAAACACCTAAAAATAATCTATGATGGTATCATTGCTCTCAATCCCAATGCGCGTCAAGTAACGATTTCAGACAGCAAACACCAACCGATGAATGACCATCCTAAAGAGTTTAATCAGATAGTTGGTGAATTTTTTGAAGAAGTAGTAGCCTTGTGAGATAGGACCTATCCAACTTGTGAAAATCCCTGGAACGTGATAAAATAAAGGATAGAAATAGATACAGGAGACAAGATGAACTACTTTAATGTTGGAAAAATCGTCAATACGCAGGGTCTACAGGGTGAGATGCGAGTCTTGTCTGTGACGGATTTTGCCGAGGAACGATTTAAAAAGGGAGCAGAGCTGGCTTTATTTGATGATAAAGATCAGTTTGTCCAAACAGTGACCATCGCAAGTCACCGCAAGCATAAGAACTTTGACATTATCAAATTCAAAGACATGTATCATATCAATGCGATTGAAAAGTACAAGGGTTATAGTCTCAAGGTCGCTGAGGAAGATTTGAATGATTTAGATGATGGTGAATTCTACTATCACGAGATTATCGGTTCGGATGTTTACGAGGGGGATAACTTGATAGGAACTATCAAGGAAATCCTACAACCAGGAGCTAATGATGTTTGGGTGGTTAAACGTAAAGGTAAACGAGACCTTCTCTTACCTTATATTCCGCCAGTAGTTCTCAATGTTGATATTCCAAACAAGCGGGTCGAAGTGGAAATCTTAGAAGGGTTAGACGATGAAGATTGATATTTTAACCCTCTTTCCAGAGATGTTTTCTCCGCTGGAACACTCGATTGTTGGGAAGGCTCGAGAAAAAGGGCTCTTGGATATCCAGTATCATAATTTCAGAGAATACGCTGAAAAGGCCCGTCATGTTGACGATGAGCCATACGGAGGCGGTCAAGGAATGTTGCTCCGTGCCCAACCTATTTTCGATGCCTTTGATGCTATTGAAAAGAAAAATCCCCGTGTCATTCTTCTTGATCCTGCTGGGAAACAGTTCGATCAGGCTTACGCTGAGGATTTGGCTCAGGAAGAGGAGCTTATCTTTATCTGTGGTCACTATGAAGGGTATGACGAGCGGATCAAGACCTTGGTAACCGATGAAATTTCTCTAGGAGATTATGTCTTGACTGGAGGAGAATTGGCGGCCATGACCATGATTGATGCGACCGTTCGCCTGATTCCGGAAGTGATTGGTAAGGAGTCTAGTCACCAAGATGATAGCTTCTCTTCGGGACTTCTCGAATATCCTCAGTACACTCGCCCTTATGACTATAGAGGCATGGTCGTGCCAGATGTGCTCATGAGTGGGCACCATGAAAAGATTCGCCAGTGGCGGCTGTATGAAAGTCTAAAGAAAACCTACGAACGTAGACCTGACCTGCTAGAAAACTATCAACTGACAGCCGAAGAAGAAAAGATGCTGGCTGAAATCAAAGAAAACAAAGAATAAAGGAGAACCTTATGCAAGTAATCAAACGTAATGGAGAAATTGCTGAATTTGATCCAGATAAAATTTACCAAGCTGTCCTAAAAGCAGCTCAAACAGTTTATGTTTTGACCGATGATTTACGTCAAAACTTAGCTCAAGTTACTAAAAAAGTCGTTTTGGACTTGGAAGAAGCAAAAGTAGAACGTGCCACTATCAGCATGATCCAGTCAATGGTTGAGCACCGCTTACTTGGAGCTGGCTACATTACCATTGCAGAACACTATATCTCTTATCGTTTGCAACGCGATTTGGAGAGAAGTGGTTATGGCGACCATATCGCCGTTCATCTTCATTTTGAACAAATCCGTTAAGAAAAAGAGTGGGATGCAAAGAACATCTCACTCTTTCTTAAATAGACTTTTCTGAGCTTTTTGTACAGTTGAGGGAACGAAACGAAGTCGCTTAATGTCACTGATACGAATGATTCGAGTTACGTTTTTTGAAAAATTTTTGACGATAATTTGTTGGCGATTAGCATCGTGTTTAACAATATCACCCGTAAAACTTGTCTCAGCAAATATGACATGAATAGCCGACTTTTTCTGGATGGCTTGTTCAATCATAGCAGTGAGGGAGTTGTCCTCGATTTGAGGATGATCATCATTCCCATTGAGAAAACCATGTAGTTTATCTAGAACTAGTTTGAATGTCTGTCTCATAGAATCCTCCCTTCTTATATATCCACATTATATAAAATTTTCTTAAAAACCACAAGATTTTTACGAATAGACTATAGAAAGCATATCACATAAAGGAGTTAAAATGGCAGAATTTACATTTGAAATCGAAGAACACTTGCTCACTTTGTCTGAAAATGACAAAGGATGGACAAAAGAACTAAATAGAGTCAGCTTTAATGGAGCACCCGCAAAGTTTGATATTCGTTCTTGGAGTCCTGACCATACTAAAATGGGCAAAGGAATCACGCTTTCCAATGAAGAATTTCAGGTAATGGTCGATGCCTTTAAAGGGGGACAATAAAAAGAATCTTGAGTGCAACTCAAGATTCTTTTTTTAGGACACAATATAGTCACAGAGAGAAGTCTTAGACAATTGAATGAAAGTCTCTCTATACTCTTCAGGTGGAATTGGATTATCTTTACGAATCCAGACTTCAATGAAAGAGATTGCCATGGTTGTAATGATATAAGCGATGTCCTCTTTATTAAAATTATATTTCAGTTGGTAATTGACATTCTTTAGTACCCACTCTGAGTATATTCCACGCAGAAATTCCTTCCAACATGGGTCGACTTGTGTGGTATACAAGGTGTTAATAACTTCCCTTTTTTCGTATATGAGAGGAAGTATATGGTCTGCTAAAAAGCTGATAGGATCTCCATCATTGCTAGGGCAGTACTTATTAAAGACGTTAAAAATGTGCTGATTGGTCTCTTCGTGAATGTATTCGATAATATCTTCAAAGTTGTTAAAATGCTTTTGATAAATCGCTTGTCGTGAAATACCAGCTTCAGCAGCAATTTCAGTCATTGTAAAGGAACTACGCTGAGGATTTTTCTTAGCTAGTGTGATGAGAGCTCTAATGATTAGCTCACGAGTATTCTTTGCCATAGAATTACCTTTCTGTTTATAATTATTTATAATCATTTTTGTTTTAAAAGAAATCAAAATAACCAAGTTAATATAAATAATCAATGAACATTAAATTTTCTGAATCTTTTAGGTAGCTCTATTGTATCACAAATAATTTATAAAATATAGCTCAATCATTGAAAATGCGTTTTCTGAAAAGTATACAATTGCTAAGCATCCAAAATCAATGGGAGCTTATTTGGTTTGAATCAATTGGAATACTTTTCTACTTTGCATATCGTGAATAGCTGTAATTTGAAGAATAAAACGTTTAATATTCATACTGGTATAAGAATAGTCAAGTAGCTAAATAGTGTACAGTTGATTCTTAGAATGGAAATAGTCCAGAACAATGGTTCTGGACTATTTTTTTATCTTGAAAAATATGGAAGGCTTTTTAATCGTTCGAGTAGGGGACGACTAATGAAACTAATGGCAATAATCTTACCAAGATCAGGGAGGATAAAGGGAAGGACGCCAACAGCGAGTGCCTTGTCAAGTGGCATACCAGCAAGGAAGTGGAGGCTGAGAATTCCCCCGACAAAGACGAGGGAATCACCCAAGAGGTTGGCTAGGAAAATGCGGATATAGCCACTTTTTTGATGGATGAGATAAGATGTAAGTCCTGCATAGACAAGATCGAACCAAAGATAGCCTGAGCTTGGACCGACTAAAACGTGAAATCCTGCACCACCCCCTGCAAAGACAGGTAGACCAATGGCACCCAGTAGGAGATAGAGAGCTACAGATAGGACGGCTTCTCTGGGTCTAAAAACAGTAGCAATCAGACCGATTGCAAAGTTTTGCAAAGTGAAAGGTACAGGACCGATAGGGAGACTGATTTGTGCCAATACGGCGATGAGAGCAGCACCGATAGCAGGGATAGCATAGATATGAGCTTTTTTCAAAACTGTTAACCTCTTTTCAAAAATATAGTAACTATTATACTAATTCAGAAAGAAAAGTCAACCTATTTTTAATTAAGGGTAACATTTTTTGTAACAGCCGATTTTACAAGTAAAAAGAGACCTCAAGAGGTCTCTTGTGATAATTAGCGCATGGTTACAAATTCTTCTGAGGCAGTTGGGTGGATAGCTACTGTAACATCAAAGTCTGCCTTGGTAGCTCCCATCTTGATGGCAACAGCGAATCCTTGAATCATCTCATCCACTCCGTAACCAAGTCCGTGAAGTCCAACAACTTTTTCGTCAGCACCGGCGGTGATGAGTTTGAAGCGAGATTCTTGACGATGGCTTGTAACGGCAGAGTACATAGATGCAAAGCTTGACTTGTAGACTTTGATGTTATCTTGGCCGTATTCTTTGATAGCTTGATCCTCGGTTAAACCAACCGTTCCGATTGCTGGGTGGGAGAAGACAACAGTAGGGATAGTCGTGTAGTCCATCTTGGCATTTGTTTTCCCGTTGAAGAGGCGTTCAGATAAGGTACGTCCTGCCTTGATGGCTACTGGTGTCAGTTCTTTCTCACCAGTAACGTCTCCAAGAGCATAGATACCATCTACAACTGTATTTTGATACTCATCCACTTGGATGAATCCACGTTGGTTGAGTGTGACGCCAGCCTTTTCTAACTCCAGACCGTCTACATTTGGACGGCGACCGGTAGCCCAGATAACTTGGCTGGCAGTGTGACTAGAACCATCTTCGAAATGAATGGTAATACCTTGCTCCGTTTCTTCGAGCTTGACGGGTACCTTATGTGTGTGCAAAGGTAGACCTGTTTTTTCCATTTCATTGACAAGTCCTTCAACGATATAGCTGTCAAAACCACGCAAGGGACGATCACGACGGACAAACAAATCCGTTTTTACTCCTAGCGCGTGGAGAACACCTGCTAATTCAACCGCGATATAACCAGCTCCAAGAATCGCAACGGAGTCAGGAAGCTGCTCCCAAGCAAAGACATCGTCTGAGCTACCACCGAGTTCAGCTCCAGGAATAGTTGGGATGCTTGGACGAGCGCCAGTCGCAATCACGATATGTTTGGCACGAATCAATTCACCATTGACGCTAACGGTGTGGGAATCAACAAAATGAGCACGACCTTCAATCAAATCAACCCCGTTGCGCTTGAAACTTCCATCATAAGATGAGCGAGCACGGTCGATGTAGGCTTCACGGTTTTGACGAAGTGTAGCAAAATCAAATTGAACATCTGAACTTGTGAAACCATAGTCAGGGCCGTAGTGGTGGAAGCTTTCAGCGATTTGCGCTCCATACCACATGATTTTCTTAGGAACACAGCCGACATTGACGCAGGTTCCACCTAATTTTTTCTCCTCGATAACAGCTGCTTTAGCACCGTGTTCGCCAGCGCGGTTCATAGTGGCAATGCCACCGCTCCCTCCACCGATGGCGATGATATCATATTCTCTCATAGAAAACTCCTTATAGCTTTGATAGTCATATTCTATCGTTTTTATTTTTTGAATGCAAAAATCTGCTACGATAAAAAAAATATAAAAACGCTTGCCAAATTCAAAAAGATACTGTATTATATATCTAGCACAATAATCCAATAAACGAATACCGAACGAAATAATGATCCTGAATTGTCATTGTTTCCATCTGAACTGTCATTGTTTGGGCTTGGTGTTTCTGATATAATGGTTTTTGTAAGGCAAAAGAATAAAGGAGCTTAAAAATGAAAAGAAATAAGAAGGCAAAAAAATGGCAATTATACACAGCGATTGGTGTTGCCAGTGCTATTGTTATCGGTGCTGCGGGGATTTTGATTTTTAGACAACCTTCCCAGTCAGCAGTCAAGGAGGAAACCTCTCATATCGTTACTGCTAAGGAAGGTTCGGTTGCTTCATCGGTTCTCTTGTCAGGTACGGTTACAGCAAAAAATGAACAATACGTTTATTTTGATGCTAGTAAGGGAGATTTAGATGAAATTCTCGTTTCGGTTGGAGACAAGGTCGAAGAAGGGCAAGCTTTGGTCAAATACAGCAGTGCAGATGCTCAAGCTGCCTATGATGCAGCCGATCGTGCAGTTGCAAAGGCAGACCGTCATATCGAGGAGTTAAACAAAGCTCGTGAAAATGCATCAGCTGTACCGGCTTCCCCACAGATTCCAACAGAAGCTGGACTCCCAGAACAAGCGCAAGCAGCAACTTCTTCCGTATCCTCTATCGACTCTCAAATAAGTGATGCCAAGGATAACCGTGCAGATGCTGTGGCTCAGCTCAACAAGGCCCAAACACAGCTAGATGCTGCAACTGTCCTCAGTACACTAGAAGGGACTGTAGTTGAAGTTAATCGTAATGTTTCCAAGTCGCCAACAGGTAATAGCCAAGTGGTAGTACATGTCGTAAGTAACGAAAACTTGCAGGTCAAAGGGGAGTTGTCTGAATACAACCTTGCTAACCTTTATGTAGGCCAAGAAGTTACCTTTACTTCGAAGGTTTACCAAGATAAGAGCTGGACAGGAAAAATCAGCTATATTTCTGATTATCCTAAAAACAATGGAGAAGCGGCAAATGCAGCCCTTGGAGGGAATACTGGATCTAAGTACCCTTATACTGTTGATGTGACTAGCGATATCGGTGAGTTGAAACAAGGTTTCTCAGTCAGTGTTGAAGTCAAAAACAAGAGTAAGGCCATCCTTGTTCCTTTGACAAGTGTTGTTACCGAAAATGACAAAAACTATGTCTGGGTCGTTGACGACCAGAAAAAAGCGAAGAAGGTAGAAGTTACTTTGGGGAATGCGGATGCAGACAACCAAGAAATTACTTCAGGTTTGACAGACGGAGCCAAGGTCATCAGTAATCCAACATCTTCCTTGGAAGAAGGAAAAGAGGTGAAGGCTGATGAAGAAACTAATTAGTCTCAAAAATATTTGCAGGAGTTATCGAAATGGTGATCAAGAACTGCAGGTCCTTAAAAATATCAATCTAGAAGTTCATGAAGGTGAGTTTGTTGCCATTATGGGACCTTCTGGTTCTGGTAAGTCTACGTTGATGAATACCATCGGAATGTTGGATACACCAACCAGCGGTGAGTACTACCTTGAAGGTCAAGAAGTGGCAGGTCTTGGAGAGAAACAACTGGCAAAGGTCCGTAATCAGCAAATCGGCTTTGTCTTTCAGCAGTTCTTTCTCTTGTCCAAGCTTAATGCTCTTCAAAACGTCGAATTGCCCTTGATTTACGCTGGTGTTTCGGCTTCAAAACGTCGGAAATTGGCTGAGGAATTTCTGGAAAAGGTTGAGCTGACGGAGCGTAGTCATCATTTGCCTTCCGAGTTATCAGGTGGTCAAAAGCAACGTGTAGCGATTGCGCGTGCCTTGGTAAATAATCCTTCTATCATCTTAGCGGACGAACCGACAGGAGCCTTGGATACCAAGACGGGAAATCAAATCATGCAACTGTTGGTGGAGTTAAACAAGGAAGGGAAAACCATTATCATGGTCACGCATGAGCCTGAGATTGCTGCCTATGCCAAACGCCAAATTGTCATTCGTGATGGTGTCATCTCATCAGACAGTGCCCTAGAAAAGGAGGAAAACTAAGATGCAGAATCTGAAATTTGCCTTTTCATCCATCATGGCCCACAAGATGCGTTCCTTCCTCACCATGATTGGGATTATCATCGGAGTTTCGTCTGTCGTTGTCATCATGGCTCTGGGAGACTCCATGTCTCGTCAGGTCAATAAAAACATGACCAAATCACAGAAGGATATCCATGTCTTTTTCTCTCCTATCAAAAGCAAGGACGGCTCCTTTACGCAGAAACAATCCGCTTTGACAGTCAGTGGGAAAGAAGAGGATGTTCATGTTGAACCACCAAAACCACTAGAATCCTGGGTCAAGGAGGCTGCCAAACTCAAAGGAGTAGACAGTTACTATGTCACTAACTCGACCAATGTCACCCTATCTTATAAGGATAAGAAGGTTGAACGAGCGACTCTGACAGGCGGAAATAGCACCTACATGAACGCAGTTGAAAATGAAATCGTTGCGGGTAGAAGTCTAAGACCGCAAGACTACAAGGAATTTGCCAGTGTGATTTTGCTGGATGAAGAACTAGCCAAGAGTTTGTTTGATAGTCCAGAAGCTGCGGTTAATCAAATCATCTCTGTTAATGAATTTAGTTACCGTGTAATTGGCGTTTATACTAGCAATGAAGCCAAAACTGCTAAAGCCTTTGGGATTGGTGGTCTTCCAATTACAACCAATATCTCTCTTGCAGCCAATTTTAATACTGATGAAATCTCGAATATCGTCTTTCGTGTCAATGATACTAGTCTAACGCAGACCTTGGGTCCAGAGTTGGCTCGAAAACTGACCGAGATTGCTGGTCTTCAGCAAGGAGAGTACCAAGTTGCGGACGCAACTGCCGCCTTCCAAGAAGTACAACAACTCTTTGGTTTTATGACCACCATTATCAGTGCCATCGCAGGAATCTCTCTCTTTGTCGGGGGAACTGGTGTTATGAATATCATGCTGGTTTCGGTGACAGAACGCACGCGTGAGATTGGTTTGCGGAAAGCGCTCGGAGCTACTCGGGCTAATATCTTGGTACAGTTTTTGATTGAATCCATGATCTTGACCTTGCTAGGTGGTGTCATCGGTCTTGGGATTGCTGCTGGAATGACCATGTTAGCTGGAGTATTGCTTCAAAACATGATTGCAGGTATTGAAGTTGGGGTTTCCCTCCCAATCGCTCTCTTTAGCTTGGCTGTGTCAGCAAGTGTTGGGATGATTTTCGGAGTCTTGCCGGCCAATAAAGCGTCTAAGCTCGATCCAATCGAAGCTCTTCGTTATGAATAAGATATAGAGCAGAAAAAACAGGATGGACAGTTGTCTATCTTGTTTTTGTATGGATTTTCCTATCGAAAATCACTAAAAATATGATATAATGAAGTGTTAGAAAATCAGGTTTCATTTGCCTGGAAAGGAAAAATTATGTCTGAAAAGAATTTTTATATTACAACACCGATTTACTATCCATCTGGTAAACTTCATATCGGTTCTGCCTACACAACCATCGCTTGTGATGTCCTAGCTCGCTACAAACGCCTCATGGGCTTCGATGTCTTTTATCTGACAGGTCTTGACGAGCATGGTCAGAAGATCCAGCAAAAAGCGGAAGAAGCTGGCATCACGCCGCAAGCCTATGTTGACGGCATGGCAGTTGGTGTCAAAGAACTCTGGAAATTACTCGATATCTCATACGATAAATTTATTCGTACGACGGATGACTACCATGAAAAAGTAGTGGCTCAGGTCTTTGAACGCTTGCTTGCTCAAGATGATATCTACTTGGGCGAATATTCTGGTTGGTATTCAGTTTCAGATGAGGAATTCTTTACAGAAAGCCAGCTTGCGGAAGTTTTCCGTGATGAAGCTGGAAATGTAACGGGCGGTATTGCTCCATCAGGTCACGAAGTGGAATGGGTTTCTGAAGAGTCTTACTTCCTTCGCCTCAGCAAATACCAAGATCGTTTGGTAGAATTTTTCAAATCGCACCCTGACTTCATTACTCCAGATGGTCGTCTCAATGAAATGTTGCGTAATTTCATCGAGCCAGGTTTGGAAGATTTGGCAGTTTCTCGTACAACATTTACATGGGGAGTACCAGTCCCATCAAATCCAAAACACGTTGTCTATGTTTGGATTGATGCCCTTCTCAACTATGCGACAGCTCTTGGCTATGGTCAAGACGATCATGCTAACTATGACAAATTCTGGAATGGAACGGTCTTCCACATGGTCGGAAAAGACATTCTTCGTTTCCACTCAATCTACTGGCCAATCCTTCTCATGATGTTGGATATGAAATTGCCTGACCGCTTGATTGCCCACGGTTGGTTTGTCATGAAAGACGGCAAGATGTCTAAGTCTAAAGGGAATGTCGTTTACCCTGAAATGTTAGTAGAGCGTTATGGACTGGATCCGCTTCGTTACTACCTCATGCGTAGTCTTCCGGTTGGTTCAGACGGAACCTTCACTCCTGAAGACTACGTCGGCCGTATCAACTATGAATTAGCAAATGACCTTGGAAACCTCCTTAACCGTACGGTTTCCATGATTAACAAGTATTTTGATGGGCAAATCCCTGCCTATGTAGAAGGTGTGACAGAGTTTGACAATGCTCTTGCCCAAGTAGCAGAGCAATCTATCACTGACTACCATACTCACATGGAAGCAGTTGACTACCCACGTGCTTTAGAAGCAGTCTGGACACTTATCTCACGTACCAACAAATACATCGATGAGACAGCCCCATGGGTCTTGGCTAAGGATGAAGCTCTTCGTGACCAATTGGCAAGTGTGATGAGCCACTTGGCAGCCAGCCTTCGTGTCGTAGCTCACATGATTGAGCCATTTATGATGGAAACTAGTCGCGCTGTATTGTCACAACTTGGTCTAGCAGAAGTTTCTAGCCTAGAAAACTTGAGCTTGGCAGATTTCCCTGCAGGTGTGACTGTTGTTGCTAAAGGAACACCAATCTTCCCACGTCTGGACATGGAAGAAGAGATTGCCTATATCAAGGAACAAATGGAAGGCAACAGACCAGCAGTCGAAAAAGAATGGAATCCAGATGAAGTTGAGCTCAAACTAAACAAGGATGAAATCAAGTTTGAAGACTTTGATAAGGTCGAAATCCGTGTCGCAGAAGTCAAAGAAGTGTCTAAAGTGGAAGGTTCTGACAAGTTACTTCAATTCCGCCTAGATGCAGGTGATGGCGAAGACCGTCAAATCCTCTCAGGAATTGCCAAATACTATCCAAACGAACAAGAATTGGTTGGCAAGAAAGTCCAAATCGTTGCCAACCTCAAACCACGTAAAATGATGAAGAAATATGTCAGTCAAGGGATGATTCTCTCAGCTGAACATGATGGCAAATTAACCCTTCTCACAGTGGATCCAGCTGTACCAAATGGAAGTGTGATTGGGTAAAAGCAAAAAACCAACGTTAGGCACGTTGGTTTTTCTTGTTATGTACGAGATTTTCTAAGAAGTGGTCTATTTCCTTTTGAGACTGGAGGACAATTACTTTCTCTGGATAGGTTTCTTGAATCCCCTTGTAGCGTTCCTTAGCGGATTTGCTCCGCCCATCCCAGAGAATCCATCTGATAAAATCCCAGTCAAAGCGTTCAGGACATCCTGCTGCCATACTTTCTCTGACCTTGCCTCGGTAAGTGAGATACCGTTTAAAGGCTCGAAAGAGACAAGTCCAAGGTGAAAAATTGAGGAAGATGATTTGGTCAGATTTTAACATTCTTTCCTCGTAATAACACCAAGAGTAGTTGCCATCGATGACCCAAGCTTCATGCTTTGTGAGAAAGTTTTTCATCTCGCCCAACATCCATTCGCGGTCACTGTCTTGCCAACCAGGTTGAAATTGGAGTGTATCCATATGCAGTTTGGGAATTGAGTAGACCTGGGATAACTTTTCTGCCAGGGTTGATTTACCAGCACCAGAATAGCCGATGATTGCGATTTTCATTTTCTACCTTTTCGTAATGGAGGACAAAAAAACAGCCTCTATGGACTGTTTTTTATTTAGCAAGTTTAGCTGAAAGACGAGCTTTATCGCGGCTTGCTTTGTTTTTATGAATCAAACCTTTAGTTTCTGCTTTGTCGATAGCTGAGCTAGCAGCACGGAAAAGTTCTTCAGAAGGGTTTGCTTCGAAAGCTTTGATAGCAGTACGCATAGCTGATTTTTGAGCTGAGTTTTTTTCGTTTTGTTTAACGTTCAATTCAGCGCGTTTGATAGCTGATTTAATGTTTGCCAATGTTCTTACCTCCATATTTACTAACTATACCATTATATATGAAAACTTAGGTTTTGACAAGGGGAAATTATTTTTTTAGGTAAATTTCATCGATTTCATGGTTTTTAGTCTTGTGGAGAATGACCTCGGCGCGATTCCTTGTTGGTTCGATATAGTTTTGTAGATTTGTGAGATTAATGCTGGTCCAAACCTGGTGAGCAAAGGCTTCAACTTCTCCAATTGGCATTTGCGTAAAACGGTGGTAGTAGCTGTTGGAATCATTTTGGGCAAAGCTGAGCAGCTTTAAGAAACGATCCAGATACCAGCTTTCAATGTCCTCGACAGCAGCATCCACATAGATGGAGAAATCAAAGAAATCAGTAATGTAAAGGCGCTCATTTTGAGGGTTTTGAAAGACATTGATGCCTTCGACAATGACAAAATCAGCAGCTTTGACACGTTGCTTCTCTCCAGGAACGATGTCATACACTTCATGAGAATAGACAGGAATATCGACATCTTGCCCATTCTTTAGACGATCAAGAAAATTCAGCAAGGTTTCCATATCATAACTTTCAGGAAAACCTTTGCGATTTAAGATGTCTTGGTCCATCAAGGTTTGATTGGGATAGAGAAAGCCGTCAGTTGTCACCAATTCTACAGTAGCATCCGGGAGAGTACGTGATAGAAGAATCTGAAGCAAGCGACTAGTGGTCGATTTCCCCACAGCAACACTACCAGAAACCCCAATGATAAAAGGTTGGGATTTGCTTTCACGTTGGAGGAAAATTCCTTTTGAAAAGGCCAAATCATCCTTGGTGCGCTTGTAAATATGGATAAGATGGACTAGGGGAAGATAGACATCTGTTACGTCCTGTAGACTAATCTGGTCATTGAAACTCTTGATGGATTCTAACTCTTCCTCTGTCAAGGGAGGGGTTGTTTTGCGATGCAATGATTGCCAAGTCTGGCGACTGATTTTTTCAAAATGTAAAAATTCGTTGGTCATAATCTTTCCTCGTTTGATACCTTAGTATATCATATTTCACTTATAAAGACAGAAACGAATTGAATCGAATTATGATATATTATTTTTAAAAGAAATGAAAATCAATGAAAAACTTTGGTTGTTATCATAACAGATGTAGTCTATGTCTTGAAATTTAGCTATGTAAACGGTTTAACATTTCACTAAATTATGGTAAAATAGTTTTATGAGTAAAATGTATTATGCAGAAAATCCTGATGCTGCTCACGACATTCATGAGTTGAGAGTGGAGTTGTTGGGAGAAAACATGACCTTTTTGACGGATGCGGGTGTTTTTAGCAAGAAAATGGTTGACTTTGGGAGTCAGCTTTTATTGAAGTGTCTAGAGGTTAACAAAGGAGAAACGGTCCTTGATGTAGGCTGTGGATACGGGCCATTGGGTTTGTCATTGGTCAAGGCTTATGGAGTTCAGGCAACCATGGTAGATATCAATAATCGCGCCTTGAACCTAGCGCGACAAAATGCTGAACGAAATAAGGTTGAAGCGAGGATTTTCCAATCCAATATCTATGAACAAGTTGAAGGGAAGTTTGACCATGTTATTTCCAATCCGCCGATCCGAGCGGGCAAACAGGTTGTTCATGAGATTATCGAAAAAAGCAGAGAATTTTTGAAAGACGCAGGAGATTTAACCATAGTCATTCAGAAAAAACAAGGAGCTCCAAGTGCTAGAAATAAGATGGAAGACGTTTTTGGAAATTGTGAAATCGTAAAGAAAGATAAGGGATACTATATCCTTAGAAGTGTGAAAGAATGAGAGCAGTTGATTTAATCCAAAAGAAACGAGATGGTCAAGAACTGACTACGGCTGAAATAAAATGGTTGGTAGAAGGCTATGTGGCTGGAACTGTTCCAGACTATCAGATGTCTGCTTTTGCTATGGCTGTTTATTTTAAAGGAATGACCACACGTGAGATTTCTGATCTGACGATGAATATGGTTAAAACAGGTCAGGAGTTTGATTTATCAGCTATTGAGGGGGTTAAAGTTGATAAGCATTCGACTGGTGGTGTAGGTGATAAGGTGACCTTAATCTTGGCTCCCCTTGTTGCGAGTTTCGGTGTACCCGTTGCTAAGATGAGTGGTCGAGGTCTCGGCCATACTGGTGGGACAATTGATAAATTGGAGTCCATTAAGGGCTATCAAGTCGAACGAAGTCAAGAGGATTTCATTCGTCAGGTACAGGATATTGGTGTATCTGTCATTGGGCAGTCCGATCAGCTGGTTAAAGCAGACAAACTTCTCTATGCCCTCCGTGATGTGACAGCAACTGTTGACACGATTCCTTTGATTGCTAGTTCGGTGATGAGCAAGAAAATTGCTGCAGGAGCGGATGCCATTTTGCTAGACGTAACGGTCGGTGAGGGTGCCTTCATGAAGACTGTTGATGAGGCGCGCGAATTGGCTCAAACCATGGTGGATCTTGGTAAGGCTGTTGGTCGAAAGACAGTAGCAGTCATTACCGATATGAGCCAACCTTTGGGAAGAGCCATTGGCAATCGTCTCGAAATCCTTGAGGCAATCGAGATTCTTCAAGGAAAAGGCCGAGAAGATATTAGTCACTTTATCTGCGAATTGGCTCAGATTATGCTTGGCTTGGCTGATGTTGAGAAAACGATCAAGGAAATCCGTCAACACCTGGAAAATGGCCAAGCACTGGCTAAGTTTGAAGAAATGGTAGCAGCACAAGGCGGCGATTTAGAAGATCTTTATCGTCCAGTCAAAGTTGCCCATGTGCTGGAAATTCCAGCTCAAGATACAGGTGTTATTTCAGCTCTTCCTGCAATGGAATTTGGCCTCTATGCCATGAGACTAGGAGCTGGTCGTGCAGTCAAGTCTGATGACTTGGACTATGAAACAGGGATTGTTTTTGAAAAGAAAGTTGGAGATTCCGTTCAAAAAGGGGAAATTGTTGCAAAAGTTTATACAAATGGAAAAATTTCTTCTGAACTAGTTACAGAATTTCAAAAATATGTTAAAATAAATGATGGACTGCAAAGTTTACGAGAAATTATAGAAATTATCTCATAAAACCAGGGAGAATCCGAATATGAAGTTAAATAAATATATCGATCATACGCTTTTAAAGCAAGATGCAAGCCAAGAACAAATTGATCGTTTGCTATCTGAAGCGCGTGAGTATGACTTTGCCAGCGTTTGTGTCAATCCAACATGGGTTAAACATGCGAAAACAGGGCTTGAAGGCTCAGATGTAAAAGTTTGTACAGTAGTAGGTTTTCCTTTGGGAGCAACAACTTCAGCAGTGAAAGCTTTTGAAACAAAAGAAGCTGTCCAAAATGGTGCAGATGAGATTGATATGGTTATCAATGTCGGTGCCCTCAAATCAGGCAATCTGGATTTAGTTGAATCGGACATCCGTGCTGTCGTAGAAACAAGTGGTGACAAGTTGGTTAAGGTCATTATTGAAGCTTGCTTGTTGACAGACGATGAAAAGGTTGTGGCCTGCCAATTATCCCAGAAAGCAGGCGCTGACTTTGTCAAAACATCAACTGGATTTTCAACTGGTGGTGCCACTATTGAGGATGTTCAGTTGATGCGTGAAACAGTCGGGCCAGATATGGGAGTTAAGGCAGCTGGTGGAGCTCGTTCATATGCTGATGCTGTCGCTTTTGTGGAAGCAGGCGCTACCCGTATCGGAACATCTGCTGGTGTAACAATCTTAAAAGGAGAATTGGCAGATGGCGACTACTGAGTTAATTGAACTAGCAATTGAAACCAGCAAACAAGCCTATGTCCCCTATTCTCATTTTCCCATAGGTGCTGTTTTAGTAGCCAAGGATGGTAGTATTTATACGGGTGTGAACATCGAGAATGCTAGTTATCCCTTGACTAATTGTGGAGAACGTACTGCTATTTTTAAAGCAGTTTCGGAGGGGCAACGGGAGTTTTCAGAATTGATTGTCTACGGACAAACTGAAAAACCCATCTCGCCATGTGGTGCTTGCCGCCAGGTCATGGTTGAATTTTTTGAACAAGATCTAAAAGTGACTTTAGTCGCTAAAGATAAATCGACGGTCGAGATGACGGTCGGGGAGTTACTTCCATACTCATTTACAGACTTAATCTAGTCTGAGTCACTCTCTGAGTGATGCGGTCCTTGTGGCCAACCAATCCATACTTGCAACATCGTTGCACATCTTATTTAGGAGGTTCAGTAATGAACAAGAAACAATGGCTAGGCCTTGGTCTAGTTGCAGTAGCAGCAGTTGGACTTGCTGCATGTGGTAACCGCTCTTCTCGTAACGCAGCTTCATCTTCATCAGAAATGAAGACCAAAGCAGCAATCGTAACAGATACTGGTGGTGTTGATGATAAATCATTTAACCAATCAGCTTGGGAAGGTTTGCAAGACTGGGGTAAAGAACACAATCTTTCTAAAGATAAAGGTTACACTTACTTCCAATCAACAAGCGAAGCAGACTATGCTAACAACTTGCAACAAGCGGCTGGAAGTTACAACCTGATCTTCGGTGTTGGTTTTGCCCTTCACAATGCAGTTGAGGAAGCAGCGAAAGACCACTCTGACCTAAACTATGTCTTGATTGATGATGTGATTGAAGGTCAAAAGAATGTTGCGAGCGTAAGATTTGCGGATAACGAAGCAGCTTACCTTGCTGGTGTTGCAGCAGCGAAAACTACGAAAACAAAACAAGTTGGTTTTGTAGGTGGTATCGAATCTGAAGTTATTTCACGTTTTGCAGCTGGATTCAAAGCTGGTGTTGAATCAGTAGACCCATCTATCAAAGTCCAAGTTGACTACGCTGGTTCATTTGGTGATGCTGCCAAAGGTAAAACAATTGCAGCAGCTCAATACGCTGCCGGTGCAGACGTTGTCTACCAAGCAGCTGGTGGTACAGGTGCTGGTGTCTTTGCTGAAGCAAAATCATTGAATGAAAACAAAAATGAAAACGAAAAAGTTTGGGTTATCGGTGTAGACCGTGACCAAGCAGCAGAAGGTAAATACACTTCTAAAGATGGTAAAGAATCTAACTTCGTTCTTGTATCTACATTGAAACAAGTTGGTACAACTGTAAAAGATATTGCCAACAAAACAGAAAAAGGTGAATTCCCTGGTGGACAAGTGATTGTTTACTCATTGAAAGATAAAGGGGTTGAGCTAGCAGTAACAAACCTTTCAGAAGAAGGTAAAAAAGCTGTTGAAGATGCAAAAGCTAAAATCCTTGACGGAAGCGTAAAAGTTCCTGAAAAATAATGGATAAAAGTCATTTCTTAGGAAGCGGCCATTGGTCGCTTCTTTAAGAATTGAGGCAATTTTTGTCTCAATAGAGCTTGTTAATGTGATTAGCAGGTTTTATTGAAATAAAATAAACCTCTGAAAGGAAGAGCATATGGCACACGAAAATGTCATTGAGATGCGGGATATTACCAAGGTGTTTGGTGAATTTGTAGCAAACGACAAAATCAACTTGCAACTGCGAAAAGGTGAAATCCATGCACTTTTAGGAGAAAATGGAGCGGGTAAATCCACTCTGATGAATATGCTGGCAGGACTTCTTGAACCAACGAGTGGTGAAATTGTGGTGAATGGTCAGGTTGTAAAACTAGACTCACCATCTAAAGCCGCTGGTCTTGGAATTGGGATGGTTCACCAACATTTCATGTTGGTTGAGGCTTTTACAGTAGCTGAGAATATCATTTTAGGAAGTGAAGTCACTAAAAATGGTGTTCTAGATATAGCTGGTGCTACTAAAGAAATCAAGGCTCTTTCTGAACGTTATGGTTTGGCAGTAGATCCTACTGCTAAGGTGGCGGATATTTCCGTTGGTGCCCAACAACGTGTAGAAATCTTGAAAACACTCTATCGTGGTGCTGATATCCTTATCTTTGACGAACCTACAGCCGTATTGACTCCTTCAGAGATTGATGAGTTGATGGCAATCATGAAAAACCTTGTCAAAGAAGGGAAGTCCATCATTTTGATTACCCATAAACTGGATGAGATTCGTGCGGTATCGAATCGAGTGACGGTTATCCGTCGAGGGAAATCAATCCAGACGGTTGAAATCGCAGGCGCAACAAATGCGGACTTGGCAGAGATGATGGTTGGACGCTCAGTCTCCTTTAAAACGGAAAAACAGGCACCACAACCCAAAGAAGTGGTCTTGTCTATCAAAGACTTGGTTGTCAATGAAAACCGCGGTGTACCAGCAGTAAAAAATCTCTCCTTGGATGTTCGTGCTGGTGAAATTGTCGGTATTGCAGGTATTGATGGCAATGGTCAATCTGAACTCATTCAAGCCATTACTGGCCTTCGTAAGGTTGAGTCAGGTAGCGTTGAATTAAAAGGCAAATCAATCGTGGGGATGCATCCTCGACAAATTACAGAACTCAGCGTGGGACATGTTCCTGAGGACCGTCACCGTGATGGCTTAATTTTGGAGATGATGATTTCAGAAAATATTGCTCTTCAAACCTACTACAAAGAACCACTCAGCAAAAATGGCATCTTGAACTATGCCAATATCACTTCACATGCTAAGAAATTGATGGAAGAATTTGACGTCCGTGCGGCAAGCGAATTTGTTCCAGCAGCAGCTCTTTCAGGAGGAAATCAACAAAAAGCGATTATCGCTCGTGAGATTGATCGAGATCCTGATCTCCTTATCGTCAGCCAGCCAACTCGTGGTTTGGATGTCGGTGCCATTGAATATATCCACAAACGTTTGATTGAAGAGCGTGATAACGGGAAGGCTGTCCTTGTTGTCAGCTTTGAATTGGATGAGATTTTAAATGTCTCAGACCGAATTGCTGTTATTCACGATGGTAAGATTCAAGGTATTGTATCGCCAGAAACAACTAACAAACAAGAACTTGGTGTCTTGATGGCAGGTGGAAACTTGGGAAAGGAGAAGAGTGATGTCTAAAAAATTACAACAAATTTCGGTTCCCTTGATTTCCGTATTCTTAGGAATCTTGCTCGGAGCCATTGTCATGTGGATCTTCGGATATGATGCTATCTGGGGTTATGAGGAGTTGTTCTATACAGCTTTTGGTAGCCTCCGTGGAATTGGAGAAATTTTCCGTGCCATGGGTCCTCTTGTCTTGATAGGTCTTGGTTTCGCAGTTGCCAGTCGTGCAGGTTTCTTTAACGTTGGACTTCCTGGTCAGGCACTTGCAGGCTGGATTCTCAGTGGTTGGTTTGCCTTGTCAAATCCAGATATGCCTCGTCTCGTGTTGATTCCATTAACAGTGATCATTGCTTTGATTGCAGGTGGAATTGTTGGTGCGATTCCAGGTATCCTCAGAGCCTATCTCGGTACGTCAGAGGTTATCGTGACCATCATGATGAACTACATTGTATTGTATGTGGGAAATGCCTTTATTCATGCCTTTCCGAAAGATATTATGCAAAGTACAGACTCAACGATTCGTGTGAGTGCCAATGCTAGTTACCAGACATCATGGTTATCAGAGTTGACTGGAAATTCCCGTATGAATATCGGAATTTTCTTTGCAATCATTGCTGTTGGCGTGATTTGGTTCTTGCTCAAGAAAACGACTCTCGGTTTTGAAATTCGTGCAGTTGGTCTTAATCCCCACGCTTCAGAGTACGCTGGTATTTCAGCAAAACGTACAATCATCCTATCAATGATTATCTCTGGTGCCTTGGCTGGTCTTGGTGGAGCTGTAGAAGGTCTTGGAACTTTCCAAAACGTTTACGTTCAGGGCTCATCATTAGCTATCGGATTTAACGGGATGGCAGTTAGTTTGCTTGCTGGAAATTCACCAATTGGAATTCTCTTTGCAGCTTTCTTATTTGGAGTTTTGCAAGTAGGAGCACCAGGTATGAACGCAGCGCAAGTTCCGTCTGAGCTTGTTAGCATTGTAACAGCGTCTATTATCTTCTTTGTCAGCGTTCACTACATTATCGAACGCTTTGTCAAACCTAAAAAACAAGTTAAAGGAGGTAAGTAAGGATGTCTATTACAACATTACTCACCCTCTTGGTCTCTTCTATGCTGATTTACTCAGCACCACTTATTTTTACGAGTATCGGAGGAGTTTTCTCTGAACGTGGTGGTGTCGTTAACGTCGGTCTTGAAGGAATTATGGTTATGGGAGCCTTTTCTGGGGTTGTCTTTAACCTTGAGTTTGCAGAACAACTTGGAGCAGCGACTCCTTGGATTTCCTTGTTAGTTGCTGGTATCGTGGGAGCTATTTTCTCCCTCATCCATGCAGTCGCTACAGTTCATTTCCGTGCGGACCATGTTGTCAGTGGTACAGTATTGAACTTGATGGCTCCTGCCCTAGCAGTTTTCTTGGTTAAAGTTCTTTATAACAAAGGACAAACGGATAACTTAAGCCAAACTTTTGGACGTTTTGATTTCCCAGTTTTGGCTGATATCCCTGTGATTGGAGATATCTTCTTCAAGTCAACCAGTCTACTAGGTTATATCGCGATTGCCTTCTCTTTCCTTGCTTGGTTTATTCTCTTTAAGACACGTTTTGGTCTTCGCCTTCGCTCTGTTGGTGAACACCCTCAAGCAGCGGATACCTTGGGGATCAATGTCTACAAGATGCGATATCTTGGGGTTGTTATTTCAGGTTTCCTTGGTGGAATTGGGGGAGCGATTTATGCTCAATCCATTTCAGTCAACTTCTCAGTGACAACTATTGTCGGTCCTGGATTTATCGCCCTTGCGGCAATGATCTTTGGTAAATGGAACCCAATTGGTGCTATGCTTTCTAGTCTTTTCTTTGGACTTTCACAAAGTTTGGCAGTTATCGGTTCTCAATTACCTTTCCTACAAGGAGTGCCAGCGGTTTACCTTCAAATCGCGCCTTATGTCTTGACCATCCTGGTCTTGGCAGCCTTCTTTGGAAAAGCAGTTGCACCTAAGGCAGACGGTATCAACTACATCAAGTCAAAATAAGCATACAAAAAAACGTCAGTTTCAAACTGGCGTTTTATTTGTTAGGATTTTGATGGGTTAGGTTCAATCCCCAAGGGACAAGATTTTCAGTTTTATTTTTGATACGTGTGATATTATCCTTGTGACGAATGATAATCAAGCTAGCAAGTGCTAGGATAATCAAAATGAAGAGAGGGTCATAGCTGTTTAGGATAAAACCAAATAGTGGAAATAGGAGAACTCCGATAACGGCTGCGATAGAAGCGGTAACGCTAGACAGTGAAATCATACTCCCTAGATAGAGGCTTCCAAAGAATACGATTGCTAGATAGAGACAGAAAACAGGCGCAAATCCGAAAATAACTCCAGCGCTAGTTGCGACAGCCTTGCCCCCTTTAAACCTTGCAAAGATAGGAAAGGTATGTCCAATTACAGCCAAAAGTCCAAATACAAGAGGTGATACACCTTGATGGTGGAAAAGGATTGGAAGGAGAGTGGCCAAGGTTCCTTTAAAGAAGTCAATCACAAAGGTTGCCATACCCGCTTTCTTACCTAAAATTCGGAAAGTATTGGTTGTTCCGGTGTTTCCAGAACCATGTTCACGCAGATTTGTTTGAAAGAAGATTTGTCCAATCCAAAGACCAGATGGAATCGAACCTAGCAGATAAGCTAAAATTAATAATACAAATGTCATCATAGAACTATTATACCATGAAATGGTATAGAAAGTCAGAGAATATCCTGTGAAATTGTGACGGCTGAAAGGGAAAAGCTTTGCAAAATCGCTAGAAAACCTGTAAAATAGAAAAGATGAACAAATAGGAGGTTCCTTGTGTCAAAAAAGGAAATCAATATTAATAACTACAATGATGACGCCATTCAGGTGCTAGAAGGGTTGGATGCGGTTCGTAAACGTCCGGGGATGTATATTGGATCGACTGACGGTGCTGGTCTCCATCACCTAGTCTGGGAAATTGTGGATAATGCAGTCGATGAAGCCTTATCTGGATTTGGTGATCGCATCGATGTGACGATTAATAAAGACGGCAGTTTAACGGTTCAAGACCATGGGCGTGGGATGCCAACTGGGATGCACGCCATGGGAATTCCAACTGTTGAAGTTATCTTTACCATTCTCCACGCTGGAGGAAAATTCGGTCAAGGCGGCTATAAGACATCTGGTGGTTTACACGGGGTGGGGTCTTCTGTTGTTAATGCCCTTTCTAGTTGGCTAGAAGTAGAAATCACTCGTGATGGTGCTGTTTATAAGCAACGCTTTGAAAATGGTGGAAAACCTGCCACGACTTTGAAGAAAATTGGTACAGCACCGAAGTCTAAGACAGGTACCAAAGTCACTTTCATGCCTGACGCGACGATTTTTTCTACGACTGACTTCAAGTACAATACCATTTCAGAACGTCTCAATGAGTCAGCCTTTCTCTTAAAAAATGTTACCTTGTCTTTGACAGATAAGCGAACAGATGAAGCAATCGAATTCCATTATGAGAACGGGGTACAAGACTTTGTTTCCTACCTCAATGAAGACAAGGAAACCTTGACGCCAGTCCTATACTTTGAAGGCGAAGACAATGGTTTCCAAGTGGAAGTCGCCCTCCAGTACAATGATGGATTTTCAGATAACATTCTATCCTTTGTCAATAACGTTCGTACGAAAGATGGTGGAACCCATGAGACAGGACTTAAGTCAGCCATTACCAAGGTTATGAATGACTACGCTCGTAAAACGGGACTTCTCAAGGAAAAAGATAAAAACCTTGAAGGGTCAGACTACCGCGAGGGACTAGCAGCCGTTCTATCAATTCTGGTTCCTGAAGAACACCTGCAGTTTGAGGGTCAGACAAAGGACAAACTTGGAAGTCCTCTGGCTCGTCCAGTTGTGGATGGGATTGTGGCTGATAAGTTGACCTTCTTCCTAATGGAAAATGGGGAGCTGGCTTCCAATCTTATTCGCAAAGCTATCAAGGCGCGTGATGCCCGTGAAGCGGCTCGCAAGGCGCGTGATGAGAGCCGAAATGGTAAGAAAAACAAGAAAGACAAGGGCTTGTTATCTGGAAAATTGACTCCAGCCCAGTCTAAAAACCCTGCAAAGAATGAACTCTACCTAGTTGAGGGGGACTCTGCGGGTGGTTCTGCCAAGCAAGGCCGTGACCGTAAGTTCCAGGCTATCTTGCCCCTTCGAGGTAAGGTCATTAATACAGCCAAGGCCAAGATGGCAGATATTCTCAAAAATGAAGAAATCAATACCATGATTTATACCATCGGTGCGGGCGTGGGAGCAGACTTCTCTATTGAAGATGCCAACTATGACAAGATTATTATCATGACCGATGCGGATACCGATGGTGCTCATATTCAAACCTTGCTCTTAACCTTTTTCTACCGTTACATGCGTCCGCTAGTTGAGGCAGGCCATGTCTATATCGCCCTTCCGCCTCTTTACAAGATGTCCAAAGGCAAAGGCAAGAAAGAAGAAGTGGCCTACGCTTGGACGGACGGAGAGCTAGAAGAACTCCGTAAGCAGTTTGGCAAAGGCGCAACCCTCCAACGCTACAAGGGACTTGGTGAGATGAACGCGGACCAGCTCTGGGAAACAACCATGAACCCAGAAACGCGTACCCTCATCCGTGTTACGATCGAAGACCTAGCACGCGCTGAACGCCGCGTCAATGTCCTCATGGGAGATAAGGTCGAACCACGCCGTAAGTGGATTGAGGATAATGTCAAGTTTACGCTGGAAGAGAGTGGGGAAGTTATTTTTTAAAATAGTGAGATAAAAGTCCCCTAAAGAAATAGAATATAATTAATTGTAAAGTGAGAAAAAATGATAAAAAAAGTAAAATTAATAATAGTCTGTTCTTTAATTTTTCTTTTTATAATTAGCTTATTATGTTTTTTGATTGACTGGTTTGATATAGGAATATTTTCATCCCTAAAAGGGGATTGGCTAAGTTATTTTGGAAGTATAGTTAGTTCAATTGTCAGTATTTTCGGTATTTATTGGACATTAAGAGATAACAGACTTCAGCAAAAAATTGAACACCGTCGTGAGATACTTCCGTATATTATTTATAATTTAAAAAAAATAGAAACAGATGATGATATTCTAAATAACCAACATAGTATGACTTTTGACTTTTCTGAAATGATTGATAAGGAGGAATATTCATTCGATAAAAACGAACCTCTTATTATTTGGTTGGAGATGGAAAATGTTGGGTTAGGAAATGCAATAGTTAAAGATTATATTTTGAACTATAATGGAAAGAGTTTAAAATTAATGGAATTGGAAGAAAAAATAATAAATAACTATCTAGTTATAAAAAAAGGTGAGAAGAGAAAGATATACTTACGATTTCTTGTTCCAAATTTTAATGATTATGAAATAGATTATATGGAAAATTATTCTGATACCTATGATTATAGTCAAATTGATTTTTCCATTGATATTCTTTTATATGATTTATCAAAAAATTTATATAAAGAAACATTAGAATTTAAAATAAATAAAAATACTGTCTCATCGTATACATCGTATACACTTAATCAAGAAGAATATTACTATATATATAGATTTAACAAAAAGAATATTTTTCCAGAACTTCAAGAATCTGAAGAGGTATAATTGATTCAGAAATGTTAAATTTGATTTTACATACAGCTAAAAAGTTACAGGTTGATGCTGTGGCTCTATCTGGTTCACGAACTGATACAAAAGCACCAAAAGACGAGTTTCAAGACTATGATGTTGTTTATGTCGTGGACGACTTAGATAATTTGACGAGTGACCTTTCTTGGCTGGATCAGTTCGGCACTCGTATCATTGGGCAAGAGGTTACTCTTGGACATCGCCGTCTTTACCTCATGCTCTTTGAGGATGGTAATCGCATTGATCTAACCCTCTGCCCACAAGAACACATGCAAGAATGGGTGGATAGTGAGGCAGGCTTCACAGTTTTAGAAGATAAGAAGGGTATTTTTGAGACTTATTCTCCAAGTCCAGAGCGTTTTTGGATACATCCAGCTAGTGAGATTGATTTTGAAAAAGCCTGCAATGAATTTTGGTGGGTGTCAGCCTACGTTGTCAAAGGAATTTGTCGTAAGCAAGTCATCTATGCGACTGACCATCTCTACGGTATTTGCCAGCAGGAATTGTTAAAAGTATTGGCCTGGCAGGTGGCAAGTGATAGGGGCACGGTTGATGTTGGCAAGAACTACAAGTATCTCTTTAGCTACTTGCCTGCTGAGAAAGAGAAGGAATTCTCAAATCTACTTGATTTTTCAAGTAGTGACAAAATCACTCAATCTTTGTTTGCTACGATGGACCTTTTCCACCAAGAGGCTCAGTCCTTTGCTCAAAAAATGAGATTTAACTACGATAAAGAAGTAGCTGAGAAGATGATTCAGTATGCTGAGGAGAGACTTTCAAATCACTAACTAAATAAAGTATATAATTTAAAAGATTAAACTACAGAAAAGATAGTTTAGTTATATATAGTAACTGAACACGAGACTAATTTCTGTAAATTATCCCTTATTCTATAAAAACCTACTCTACATTCTTTGAAAGGAGTTGAACACGCCCTAAATGTTGTGTGAAAAAGATAAATTCTCTTGTGAGCATCGCTCACTGCAATAATTTACTATTTTCACTTTGCATTTTACGGGCTTTGTATCCTATATGAGTAATATCCAAAACATGTCCCTAGAGGACATCATGGGAGAGCGCTTTGGTCGCTACTCCAAGTACATCATTCAAGACCGGGCTTTGCCAGATATTCGTGATGGATTGAAGCCGGTTCAGCGTCGTATTCTTTATTCTATGAATAAGGATGGCAATACCTTTGACAAGAGCTACCGCAAGTCGGCCAAGTCAGTCGGGAATATCATGGGGAATTTCCACCCACACGGTGACAGCTCCATCTATGATGCTATGGTCCGTATGTCTCAGGATTGGAAAAATCGTGAGATTCTAGTTGAAATGCACGGTAATAACGGTTCTATGGATGGGGATCCGCCGGCGGCTATGCGTTATACCGAGGCACGTTTGTCTGAGATTGCAGGCTATCTTCTTCAGGATATTGAGAAAAAGACAGTTCCCTTTGCTTGGAACTTTGACGATACTGAGAAAGAGCCGACAGTCCTGCCAGCAGCATTTCCAAACCTCTTGGTCAATGGTTCGACTGGGATTTCAGCTGGTTATGCCACAGACATTCCACCGCATAATTTGGCTGAGGTCATTGATGCAACTATTTACATGATTGACCACCCAACAGCTAAGGTGGACAAACTCATGGAATTCTTGCCTGGGCCAGACTTCCCTACAGGGGCTATCATCCAAGGACGTGACGAAATCAAGAAAGCCTATGAAACCGGAAAAGGGCGCGTGGTTGTTCGTTCTAAGACGGAGATTGAAAAGCTAAAAGGTGGTAAGGAGCAAATCGTTATCACTGAGATTCCTTATGAAATCAATAAAGCCAATCTCGTCAAGAAAATCGATGATGTTCGTGTCAATAACAAGGTAGCTGGTATTGCTGAGGTTCGTGATGAGTCTGACCGTGACGGACTTCGTATCGCTATTGAACTTAAGAAAGACGCGAATACCGAGCTCGTACTCAACTATCTCTTCAAATATACTGACTTGCAAATCAACTACAACTTTAACATGGTGGCGATTGACAATTTCACACCTCGTCAGGTTGGGATTGTCCCAATCCTGTCTAGCTATATCGCCCACCGTCGTGAAGTGATTCTAGCACGTTCCCGCTTTGACAAGGAAAAGGCTGAGAAACGTCTTCACATCGTTGAAGGTTTAATTCGCGTGATTTCGATTTTGGATGAAGTCATTGCCCTTATCCGTGCTTCTGAGAACAAGGCTGACGCCAAGGAAAACCTCAAGGTCAGCTATGAGTTTACAGAAGAGCAGGCTGAAGCCATCGTGACCTTACAACTCTACCGTTTGACCAATACAGACGTCGTTGTCTTGCAGGAAGAAGAAGCAGAGCTTCGTGAAAAGATTGCACTGCTCGCGGCGATCATCGGTGATGAACGGACTATGTACAATCTCATGAAGAAAGAACTTCGTGAGGTCAAGAAGAAATTTGCGACACCACGTTTGAGTACTTTGGAAGATACTGCGAAAGCAATCGAGATTGACACAGCTAGTTTGATTGCCGAGGAAGATACCTATGTCAGCGTGACTAAGGCAGGCTATATCAAGCGTACTAGCCCACGTTCCTTTGCGGCATCCACTCTGGAAGAAATTGGCAAGCGTGATGATGATCGTTTGATCTTTGTACAAACTGCCAAGACAACCCAGCACCTCTTGATGTTTACAACTCTTGGGAATGTCATTTATCGACCAATCCATGAATTGCCAGACATTCGCTGGAAGGACATCGGAGAGCACTTGAGCCAAACGATTACAAACTTTGAAACTAACGAAGAAATCCTTTATGCAGAAGTAGTGGATCAGTTTGATGATGCGACAACCTACTTTGCAGCAACTCGCCTTGGTCAAATCAAACGCGTAGAACGCAAAGAATTCTCTCCATGGCGGACCTACAAGTCGAAGTCTGTTAAGTACGCTAAACTCAAAGACGAGACAGACCAAATTGTAGCAGTGGCTCCAATTAAACTGGATGATGTTCTCTTGATTAGTCAAAATGGTTATGCCCTTCGTTTCAATATCGAAGAGGTTCCAGTTGTTGGTGCCAAGGCGGCAGGTGTCAAGGCTATGAACCTGAAAGCAGATGATGCGCTTCAGGCAACCTTTATCTGTAACACCTCTTCCTTCTACCTCTTGACCCAACGTGGAAGCTTGAAATGCGTTTCCATTGAGGAAATTCCAGCAACCAGCCGTGCCAAACGAGGCCTACAAGTCTTGCGTGAGTTGAAAAACAAACCGCATCGTGTCTTTTTAGCAGGAGCAGTTGCAGAGCAAGGATTCGTTGGTGATCTTTTTAGTACAGAAGTAGAAGAAAACGACCAAACGTTACTTGTCCAATCTAACAAGGGAACAATCTATGAAATCCGATTGCAAGACCTCAACTTGTCAGAACGTACTAGCAATGGAAGCTTTATTTCAGACACGATTTCAGATGAGGAAGTTTTCGATGCTTACCTCAAAGAAGTCTTTAAAGAGGATAAAGCGAGTTCGTAAAAAGAATCAGTCCAGAGGGCTGATTTTTTGTGCTGAAAAAATTTTCAGAAAATTACAAATAATACTTGAAATTTTACTAGAAAAGTGTAGAATAGAACACATAGTTTGAATAGTATAAAGGAGAAACACATGACAGTTGCAATTGATTGGGAAAATCTCGGTTTTGCTTATATGAAACTACCTTACCGTTATATCGCTCACTACAAAAATGGTCAATGGGATCAAGGAGAATTGACAGAGGATGCAACTTTGCATATTTCAGAGTCTTCTCCAAGTCTCCACTATGGACAGCAAGCATTTGAGGGATTGAAAGCCTATCGTACCAAGGACGGCAGTGTTCAATTGTTCCGTCCTGACGAAAATGCTAAGCGTTTGCAACGTACTTGCGACCGTCTTTTGATGCCACAAGTTCCGACAGAAATGTTTGTAGAAGCTTGTAAAGCAGTTGTGCGTGCAAATGAAGAATACGTTCCACCATATGGAACAGGTGGAACCCTTTATCTTCGTCCGCTTTTGATTGGTGTTGGGGATATTATTGGGGTTAAACCAGCAGAAGAGTATATTTTCACCATCTTTGCTATGCCAGTTGGAAACTATTTTAAAGGTGGTTTAGTCCCAACAAACTTCTTGATTCAGGATGAATACGACCGTGCAGCTCCGAATGGTACAGGTGCGGCCAAGGTAGGTGGGAACTATGCTGCTAGTCTCCTCCCAGGTAAAATGGCAAAATCACGTAATTTTTCAGATGTTATCTACCTAGATCCAGCTACCCACACCAAGATTGAGGAAGTCGGATCAGCCAACTTCTTTGGAATTACAGCGAACAACGAATTTGTAACGCCATTAAGCCCATCTATCTTACCATCTATTACCAAGTACTCTTTGCTTTACTTAGCAGAACACCGCTTGGGCTTGACTCCGATTGAAAGCGATGTCCCAATCGATAATTTGAAGCGTTTTGTAGAGGCAGGTGCCTGCGGTACAGCAGCGGTTATTTCGCCAATTGGGGGAATCCAACATGGCGATGATTTCCATGTTTTCTATAGTGAAACAGAAGTAGGTCCTGTGACACGTAAACTTTATGATGAATTGACTGGTATCCAATTTGGTGATGTAGAAGCGCCTGAGGGATGGATTGTCAAAGTGGACTAAAAGACATGAAATAAAGAAGAGCTCCGTAGCAGTTGTAATAGCTGAAATGGAGTTTTTTCTTGCTAGTTTGAGCATTTTCTTGTACAATAGAAAAAGTGAAAAGAGGTACAGTATGAGTAAAAAAGATAAGAAAATTGAAATCCAATTAACTGATGCAAAAGTGACTGTTGGAAAAGACAGCTATGAAGGATACGTTTTGACGATCGGGAAAAAGGTTATTGGGGAAATTGCCGAATTAGATAGCCAATTTGCCATCATAAAGAATGGAAATGTCGATAGTTTTTATAAAAAACTTGAAAAAGCTGTGGAAATTTTGATTGAAAACTATAATTTGACAAAATAATACTTGTTTTATTGAAAATTTCATGATATAATAGTTCTCGTTAAACATTGGAGAGATAGCGAAGAGGCTAAACGCGGCGGACTGTAAATCCGCTCCTTCGGGTTCGGGGGTTCGAATCCCTCTCTCTCCATTCATCAATGGGGTATAGCCAAGCGGTAAGGCAAGGGACTTTGACTCCCTCATGCGTTGGTTCGAATCCAGCTACCCCAGTTCTTAGGTAATAAATTCAAGATAAAAAGAAAAATATCTTAGGGTATTTTATTTTTATAATTGAAAGACGTGAACGATATGAACATGTCTTTGCGGGTGCTTAGGAAAAAAATTATAAGTATGTCAAGTTTGGAAAAACTTGATTGTTGGAGGATTTTTTAGATGAACGAATTTGAAGATTTGCTAAATAGCGTTAGCCAAGTTGAGCCTGGTGATGTTGTTAGTGCTGAAGTATTGACAGTTGATGCGACTCAAGCTAACGTTGCAATCTCTGGGACTGGTGTTGAAGGTGTCTTGACTCTTCGCGAATTGACAAACGATCGCGATGCAGATATCAATGACTTTGTGAAAGTAGGAGAAGTATTGGATGTTCTTGTACTTCGTCAAGTAGTTGGTAAAGATACTGATACAGTTACATACCTTGTATCTAAAAAACGCCTTGAAGCTCGCAAAGCATGGGACAAACTTGTAGGACGCGAAGAAGAAGTTGTTACTGTTAAAGGAACTCGTGCCGTTAAAGGTGGACTTTCAGTAGAATTTGAAGGTGTTCGTGGATTCATCCCAGCTTCAATGTTGGATACTCGTTTCGTACGTAACACTGAGCGTTTCGTAGGTCAAGAATTTGATGCTAAAATCAAGGAAGTTGACCCTAAAGAAAACCGCTTCATCCTTTCACGTCGTGAAGTTGTTGAAGCAGCTACTGCAGCAGCTCGTGCTGAAGTATTTGGTAAATTGGCTGTTGGTGATGTCGTAACTGGTAAAGTTGCTCGTATCACTAGCTTTGGTGCTTTCATCGACCTTGGTGGGGTTGACGGATTGGTTCACTTGACTGAATTGTCACACGAACGTAACGTATCACCTAAATCAGTTGTAACTGTTGGTGAAGAAATCGAAGTGAAAATCCTTGATCTTAACGAAGAAGAAGGTCGCGTATCACTTTCTCTTAAAGCAACAACACCTGGACCATGGGATGGCGTTGAGCAAAAATTGGCTAAAGGTGATGTAGTAGAAGGAACAGTTAAACGTTTGACTGACTTCGGTGCATTTGTTGAAGTGTTGCCAGGTATTGATGGACTTGTTCACGTATCACAAATTTCACACAAACGTATCGAAAATCCAAAAGAAGCTCTTACTGTTGGTCAAGAAGTTACTGTTAAAGTACTTGATGTTAACGCTGACGCAGAACGCGTATCTCTTTCTATCAAAGCTCTTGAAGAACGTCCAGCTCAAGAAGAAGGACAAAAAGAAGAAAAACGTGCTGCTCGTCCACGTCGTCCAAAACGTCAAGAAAAACGTGATTTCGAACTTCCAGAAACACAAACAGGATTCTCAATGGCTGACTTGTTCGGTGATATCGAACTTTAATCAAATTGATAATCACAAAATCCTTTGTTTAAAACAAGGGATTTTTCTTTTGTCTCTTTCCCATTTTTGATATAATAGTTCTATGTTAGATTCAGAAAAACAATCACAATATCAATTGTTAAATGAGGAACTTTCTTATTTACTTGAAGGTGAGAGCAATGTTCTTGCCAATCTTTCGAATGCTAGTGCTCTCCTAAAATCGCGCTTCCCCAATACTGTATTTGCAGGTTTTTATCTGTTTGATGGTAGCGAGTTGATTTTAGGGCCTTTTCAGGGTGGTGTTTCTTGTATTCGCATTCCGCTTGGAAAAGGCGTGTGTGGAGAAGCTGCTGAGTTTCAAGAGACTGTTTTGGTTGGCGATGTGAGCACCTATCCAAACTACATTTCTTGTGATAGTATGGCCAAGAGTGAAATCGTGGTTCCCATGCTCAAGAATGGTCAATTGCTAGGTGTCTTAGACTTGGATTCTTCACTTATTGATGATTACAATGCCATTGACTGTGATTACTTGGAACAATTTGTCGCTATTTTGCTTGAGAAGACAGAATGGGACTTTACGATGTTTGAGGAGAAAGCCTAATGTATCAAGCACTTTATCGAAAATATAGAAGCCAGACTTTTTCACAACTAGTAGGTCAAGAAGTTGTGGCTAAAACCCTAAAACAAGCGGTTGAGCAGGAAAAGATTAGTCATGCTTATCTTTTCTCAGGACCTCGTGGAACTGGGAAGACCAGTGTAGCCAAGATTTTTGCCAAGGCTATGAACTGTCCGAACCAAGTGGAAGGTGAACCGTGTAATAACTGCTATATCTGTCAGGCTGTGACAGAAGGTAGCCTAGAAGATGTTATCGAAATGGATGCGGCTTCGAATAACGGAGTTGATGAAATCCGAGAAATTCGTGATAAATCTACTTACGCTCCTAGTTTAGCACGTTATAAGGTCTATATCATAGACGAGGTTCATATGCTGTCTACAGGAGCCTTTAATGCGCTTTTAAAGACGCTAGAAGAACCAACTCAAAATGTTGTCTTTATCTTGGCGACTACCGAATTGCATAAGATTCCAGCAACCATTTTGTCTCGTGTTCAACGTTTTGAGTTTAAATCGATTCGAACTCAAGATATCATGGCACACATTCATCATATTTTAGAAAAAGAAAATATCAGTTCTGAACCAGAGGCTGTGGAAATCATTGCTAGACGGGCTGAAGGTGGAATGCGGGATGCCTTGTCTATTCTGGATCAAGCCTTGAGTTTGACGCAAGGGAATGCTTTAACGACAGCTATTTCCGAGGAGATTACAGGCACTATTAGTCTTTCGGCTCTAGATGACTATGTGGCCGCCTTGTCCCAACAGGATGTCCCAAAAGCGCTTGATTCTTTGAATCTTTTGTTTGAAAATGGTAAGAGTATGACTCGTTTTGTGACGGATCTCTTGCAGTATTTGCGTGATCTACTGGTTGTTCAGACAGGTGGCGAAAATACTCATCATAGTCCAGTTTTTATGGACAATCTAGCTCTTTCTCAGGAAAGTCTCTTTGAAATGATTCGTCTAGCGACAGTGAGTTTAGCAGATATGAAGGCCAGCTTGCAACCTAAGATTTACGCTGAGATGATGACCATTCGTTTAGCTGAGATTAAGCCTGAACCAGTGCTTTCAGAAGCTGTCGAGAGTGAAATTTCTACACTAAGACAGGAAGTCGCTCGTCTCAAACAAGAACTTGCCAATGTTGGAACAGCTCCTAAACAAGTAGCGCCAGTCCCTAACCGTCCAGCCACTTCTAAGACTGTCTATCGAGTAGACCGTAATAAAGTTCAGGCTATCCTACAAGAAGCTGTTGAACATCCTGATTTGGCACGGCAAAACTTGATTCGCCTTCAGAATGCATGGGGAGAGGTAATCGAAAGCTTAGCTGGTCCTGATAAGGCTCTGCTTGTTGGTTCTCAACCAGTTGCGGCAAACGAACACCATGCAATTTTAGCTTTTGAGTCTAATTTCAATGCAGGCCAAACCATGAAACGGGATAACCTCAATACCATGTTTGGCAATATCCTCAGTCAGGCGGCTGGATTTTCACCTGAAATCCTGGCAATTTCCCTAGAGGAATGGAAAGAGGTTCGTGCAGCATTTTCAGCTAGAAACAAGTCTTCTCAAGCAGATCAAGAGGTAGAAGAAGAAAGTCTGATTCCAGAGGGATTTGAATTTCTGGCTGATAAAGTCATGGTCGAAGAAGACTAAAAGTGGATTTCATGGTACAATAATTCTATGACTAGACAACAATTTATCGTGATAGCACTATTTACTGCTGCTGAGACTTATTTTTTCAATGAAGCTTGGATGACGGGTCGCTATTTCATGGCAGCCTTTTGGGCCATTCTTCTTTTTCGAAATTTTAGGTTAAGTTATGTAATGGGGAAAATAGTAGATGCTATTGATCAGCACCTAAACCGCAAGGATTAGCCACTAGCTTCTAAACAAAATCAAAGCCTTTTAGGCTTTTTTTTGTTATACTAGTAGAGTATATTTATGGACCTTTTCTTTTATTTTTAGAGAAATGTAAGTGATTTCTTTAAGGATAAAGGAAGTAGGCCAGAAAAAGAAAGGAACTATCATGTCAGTATTAGAGATCAAAGATCTTCACGTTGAGATTGAAGGAAAAGAAATTTTGAAAGGGGTCAATCTGACTCTGAAAACAGGAGAAATCGCCGCTATCATGGGACCAAATGGTACTGGTAAATCGACTCTTTCTGCAGCTATCATGGGAAACCCTAACTATGAGGTTACTAAAGGTGAGGTCTTGTTTGATGGTGTAAATATCCTTGAGTTGGAAGTGGACGAGCGTGCGCGTATGGGACTTTTCCTTGCTATGCAATACCCATCTGAAATCCCTGGAATTACCAACGCTGAATTTCTTCGTGCAGCTATGAATGCTGGTAAAGAAGATGATGAAAAGATTTCAGTTCGTGAGTTTATCACTAAACTAGATGAGAAAATGGAATTGCTCAACATGAAAGAAGAAATGGCAGAGCGTTACCTCAACGAAGGTTTCTCTGGTGGTGAGAAAAAACGTAATGAAATTCTTCAACTCTTGATGTTGGAACCAACTTTTGCCCTTTTAGATGAGATTGACTCAGGTCTTGATATTGACGCCCTTAAAGTCGTATCGAAAGGTGTCAATGCTATGCGTGGCGAAGGTTTTGGTGCTATGATCATCACACACTACCAACGTCTTTTGAACTACATCACACCGGATGTGGTACACGTGATGATGGAAGGTCGTGTGGTCCTTTCTGGTGGTCCAGAATTGGCTGCCCGTTTGGAACGTGAAGGATACGCAAAACTAGCTGAAGAACTTGGCTACGACTACAAGGAAGAATTGTAATTCCCTCGTATCTTTTAGGAGAAGTAAATGACTAAAGAGAATATTAAACTTTTTTCAGAAATGCACGCTGAACCAAGCTGGTTGGCTGACCTCCGTCAAAAAGCTTTTGATAAGATTGAGAGTTTGGAATTACCAGTTATCGAGCGTGTCAAATTTCACCGTTGGAATCTGGGAGATGGAACCATCACAGAAAGTGAACCTTCAGCAAATGTTCCTGACTTCACGGCTCTAGATAATCACTTGAAGTTGGTGCAAGTAGGAACGCAGACTGTTTTTGAACAAACTCCAGTTGAATTGGCTGAACAAGGAGTAATCTTTACAGACTTCCACTCAGCTTTAGAAGAAATTCCCGAACTTATCGAGGAATTCTTCATGTCATCTGTTAAGTATGACGATGACAAGTTGGCAGCCTACCATACAGCTTACTTTAACAGTGGTGCTGTTCTCTACATTCCTGATAATGTTGAGATTACAGAGCCAATCGAAGGAATTTTCTACCAAGACAGCGATAGCGATGTGCCATTTAACAAGCATATTATGATTATCGCTGGTAAAAATTCTAAGATTAGTTATCTGGAGCGTTTAGAGTCACGTGGCGAAGGTAGTGCGAAAGCAACTGCCAATATCACAGTTGAAGTGATTGCTCGTTCTGGTGCGCAGGTGAAATTTGCGGCCATTGACCGTTTAGGTGAAAATGTCACGGCCTACATTAGCCGTCGTGGTAAACTAGGCAACGATGCAAGCATTGACTGGGCAATCGGTGTCATGAACGAAGGAAACGTCGTTGCGGACTTTGATAGCGACTTGATTGGAAATGGTAGCCATGCTGACCTTAAAGTCGTAGCTCTTTCAAGTGGCCGTCAGGTTCAAGGGATTGATACTCGAGTGACTAACTATGGTTGCAACTCTATCGGAAATATCCTCCAACATGGGGTTATCCTTGAAAAAGCAACTTTGACCTTCAACGGTATCGGTCACATCATCAAAGGCGCTAAGGGAGCAGATGCCCAACAAGAAAGTCGTGTTCTCATGCTTTCAGACCAAGCGCGTTCCGATGCTAACCCAATTCTTTTGATTGATGAAAATGATGTTACTGCAGGTCACGCGGCTTCTATCGGACAAGTTGATCCAGAAGATATGTACTATCTCATGAGTCGTGGCTTGGATAAGGCAACTGCAGAACGCTTGGTTGTTCGTGGTTTCCTTGGATCTGTTATCGTTGAGATTCCAGTCAAAGAAGTTCGTGATGAAATGGTTGCAACGATCGAAGAAAAATTGTCAAAACGCTAAGGGGAAGCCTATGTTAGATGTAGAAGTGATTCGCAAGGATTTTCCAATTTTAGACCAGATTGTTAATGATGAACCTCTGGTCTATCTGGACAATGCTGCGACGACACAAAAACCACTAGCAGTTCTGGAAACAATCAACCGCTACTATGAGCAGGACAATGCCAATGTTCACCGTGGTGTTCATACCTTGGCTGAGCGAGCAACAGCTTCTTATGAAGCTGCTCGTGAAACCATTCGTAAGTTTATCAATGCAGGCTCTACAAAGGAAGTTCTCTTTACCAGAGGAACGACAACCAGCCTTAACTGGGTGGCACGCTTCACTGAGGAAATCCTGACTGAGGGAGACCAGGTCTTGATTTCTGTCATGGAACACCATTCCAATATCATTCCTTGGCAGGAAGCTTGTCGCAAGACTGGGGCAGAGCTTGTCTATGTTTATCTCAAGAATGGAGCTCTGGATATGGATGACTTGCGCGCTAAATTGACTGATAAAGTCAAGTTTGTCTCCCTAGCTCACGCCTCAAATGTTCTTGGTGTGGTCAATCCGATCAAGGAAATCACGCAATTGGCCCACCAAGTTGGAGCTATTATGGTGGTGGATGGTGCTCAATCTACGCCCCATATGAAGATTGATGTCCAGGACTTGGATGTGGACTTCTTTGCTTTTTCAGGTCACAAGATGGCTGGACCAACTGGTATTGGTATTCTTTACGGTAAAGAAAAGTATCTGGAACAAATGTCACCAGTTGAGTTTGGTGGCGAGATGATTGATTTCGTCTATGAGCAATCTGCTAGTTGGAAGGAATTGCCTTGGAAATTTGAGGCTGGAACGCCAAATATGGCAGGTGCTATCGGACTTGCTGCAGCAGTGGATTATCTGGAAAAGATTGGTATGGATGCGATTGAAGCTCATGAACAGGAATTGATCGCATATGTCTATCCAAAATTGCAGGCCATTGAAGGTTTGACCATTTATGGTTCGCAAGATTTGGCTCAACGTTCAGGTGTCATTGCCTTTAACCTAGGAGATCTTCATCCCCATGACCTAGCTACAGCACTTGATTATGAAGGAGTGGCTGTTCGCGCGGGCCATCACTGCGCGCAACCCTTGCTTCAGTATTTGGAAGTCCCAGCAACAGCTCGTGCAAGTTTTTATATCTACAATACCAAGGCAGATTGTGACAAGCTAGTCGATGCCCTACAAAAGACAAAGGAGTTTTTCAATGGCACTTTCTAAACTAGATAGCCTTTATATGGCAGTGGTGGCAGACCATTCGAAAAATCCACATCACCAAGGGAAGTTAGAAGACGCTGAGCAAATCAGTCTCAATAATCCAACCTGTGGGGATGTTATCAACCTCTCTGTCAAGTTTGATGCAGAGGACCGTTTGGAAGATATTGCTTTTCTAAATTCAGGATGCACGATTTCAACTGCCTCTGCTAGTATGATGACAGATGCAGTTTTAGGCAAGACCAAACAAGAAATTTTAGAACTTGCGACCATTTTTTCAGAAATGGTTCAAGGTCAAAAGGATGACCGCCAAGACCAACTAGGTGATGCAGCCTTCTTATCAGGTGTTGCAAAATTCCCGCAACGAATCAAGTGTGCAACCCTAGCTTGGAACGCCCTTAAGAAAACAATTGAAAATCAAGATAACAAGTAAGACAAGTTTCTTTTGTCTTACGAATCAGTAGAAATGAAGAATGAAAGAAAGGATATTATGGCTGAAGAAAGAGTAGAACCAAAACCAATTGACCTTGGTGAATATAAATTTGGTTTCCATGACGATGTAGAGCCTGTCCTATCGACAGGAAAAGGATTGAACGAAGAAGTCATTCGCGAATTATCAGCTGCTAAGGGTGAACCTGAGTGGATGTTAGAATTCCGTTTGAAGTCTTATGAAACCTTCAAAAAAATGCCTATGCAAACCTGGGGAGCAGACTTGTCAGAGATTGACTTTGATGACTTGATCTATTACCAAAAACCATCTGATAAACCAGCCCGTTCTTGGGATGATGTACCTGAAAAGATTAAAGAAACCTTTGAACGTATCGGTATTCCAGAAGCTGAACGTGCTTATCTAGCCGGTGCCTCTGCCCAGTACGAGTCAGAAGTGGTTTACCATAACATGAAGGAAGAGTTCCAGAAATTGGGTATTATCTTTACAGATACGGATTCTGCCCTCAAGGAATACCCAGACTTGTTTAAACAATACTTCGCTAAGTTGGTACCACCGACTGATAACAAGTTGGCGGCCCTCAACTCAGCAGTATGGTCGGGTGGAACCTTTATCTACGTGCCAAAAGGTGTCAAGGTAGATATTCCACTTCAAACCTACTTCCGTATCAACAACGAAAATACAGGTCAGTTCGAACGTACCTTGATTATCGTTGATGAGGGAGCAAGCGTCCACTACGTAGAAGGATGTACAGCACCAACATATTCTAGCAACAGCTTGCACGCTGCCATTGTAGAAATTTTCGCTTTGGACGGAGCTTATATGCGTTATACTACTATCCAAAACTGGTCAGATAACGTTTATAACCTAGTAACGAAACGTGCCAAAGCATTGAAAGATGCGACTGTTGAGTGGATCGATGGAAACTTGGGTGCTAAAACAACCATGAAATACCCGTCTGTTTACCTTGATGGAGAAGGAGCGCGTGGAACCATGCTCTCTATCGCCTTTGCTAATGCTGGTCAACACCAAGATACGGGTGCCAAGATGATCCACAACGCTCCACATACAAGCTCGTCTATCGTGTCTAAATCCATTGCGAAAGGCGGAGGAAAGGTGGACTACCGTGGACAAGTAACCTTTAACAAGAACTCTAAGAAATCTGTTTCTCATATCGAGTGTGATACCATTATCATGGATGACTTGTCAGCATCAGATACCATTCCTTTTAATGAAATTCACAACTCGCAAGTTGCTTTGGAGCACGAAGCCAAAGTATCTAAGATTTCAGAAGAACAGCTCTATTACCTCATGAGCCGTGGTTTATCAGAAACTGAGGCAACCGAGATGATTGTCATGGGATTTGTGGAGCCCTTCACAAAAGAACTTCCAATGGAATACGCAGTTGAGCTAAACCGCTTGATTAGCTATGAAATGGAAGGTTCAGTCGGATAAATCCAAAAAGGAGAAACAAATGGGATTTTTAAAAAAATTATTTGGTAATGTTGAAAAAGCGAATAAAGGCGAAATTCCTGCTGAGGAAATTGTTCCACCTTTTACAGTTGATTTAATAGAAGAAGCAGATGATTATTGGAGACAAATGGAACAAAACCTCTTGATAAACGCTGTAAAAGGCGTTGGTGGTCCTGAGGCCGTGGAACGTGCTTTTGTTCTTACTAATTTCAAAGAAAATCAAGAAACCTTTGAGCTCTTTTATCAGGTAAATGGTCAACTTCTTTCATGGAGAGAGATGGATGCGACTGTTGTTGATAAAATCAGCAATCAACTCCTTCCTCAAGCGGCAGAAGTAGCGCGTGCAGTAAATGAAAATTATGAAGAGGCAGATGTACCAGTAATCCAGTACGCTATGCTTCAGTTTGAAACTGCAACCATGGCTTGGTTTGGACGGAAGCTGACAACAGCTTCTCCTGAAGCACAACTGACTTTTGAAGAATTGGTATCTGGTTGGCGCGCTATTTTGGAACAAGAAGTTCCAAATCGTTCTTTAGATAGTGACCGTCCGTTCCCTTACTTTGAAGTTTAAAAAATCCCAAATCCCTAAAAAACTTTCAATGGAGTATACTGTTGAGCCTGCTCGCTTGATCAGTAACAAATTGAAAAAATCAGTGGTTAAAAATGCAAATTCTGAACAGGAATCCTTTCTGTTCAGAATTTTTTTCAAAAAAGAAGCTAATAAATATTCACAAAAATACTTTTATATGGTAAAATAAAACAATTACATTTAGTGGAGATGAAGTATGAATATTTTTAGAACCAAGGATGTTAGTCTGAGACAGACAGAGATGCATCGCCATTTGAAATTGTGGGATTTGATTCTTCTAGGGATTGGTGCCATGGTGGGGACGGGGATTTTCACCATTACAGGAACAGCAGCGGCTACCTTAGCTGGTCCCTCATTAGTGATTTCCATTGTGATTTCTGCCCTGTGTGTTTCTCTATCTGCCCTCTTTTTCGCAGAATTTGCCTCTCGTGTGCCTGCAACTGGTGGTGCTTATAGTTACCTCTATGCGATTCTAGGAGAATTGCCAGCCTGGATTGCTGGCTGGCTGACCATCATGGAATTCATGACGGCTGTTTCAGGTGTGGCGTCTGGCTGGGCAGCTTACTTTAAGGGATTGCTCAGTAATTATGGTATCTCCATGCCGCAAGCCTTGAATGGAACCTTTAATCCTGAACAGGGAACCTATATCGATCTTCTGCCTATTTTAGTACTTACCTTGGTAACGGGATTGGTTTTATTAAATTCTAAGGCAGCTTTGAGATTTAATTCGCTTTTAGTGGTCTTGAAATTCTCAGCTCTCGCCTTATTTATCCTAGTTGGTATTTGGTACATCAAGCCTGAAAATTGGACGAATTTTGCTCCATTTGGTTTTGGTCAACTATATGGTGGAAGTACTGGGATTATGGCGGGTGCATCTTTGATGTTCTTTGGATTTCTCGGATTTGAGTCTATTTCCATGGCAGTTGATGAAATTCAAAGTCCTCAAAAAAATATTCCTCGCGGAATCGTACTTTCTCTGACAATCGTCACCATTCTTTATGCCTTGGTAACTTTAGTATTGACAGGGATTGTTCACTACAGTAAGCTCAATGTGGACGATGCAGTAGCATTTTCATTACGGAGTATTGGTATCGGCTGGGCGGCAAATTATGTTTCGCTTGTAGCCATTCTAACCCTGATAACCGTATGTATCTCCATGACTTATGCTTTGTCTCGGATGATTTATAGCTTAGCTCGTGATGGACTTTTACCTCAAAGTTTCAAACAATTAAGCAAGACTAGTCGCGTTCCTAAAAATGCGACCCTCTTAACAGGAGTTGCTTCAGCCATTGCTGCAGGAGTATTTCCTCTAGCCAGTATTGCAGCCTTCTTAAATATCTGTACGCTAGCTTATCTCATTTTGCTAGCCTACGGAATAATAAAACTCAGAAAGGATAAGGGTATGCCAAAAGAGGGAGAGTTTAAAACACCCTTGGTGCCACTTTTGCCAATTCTTTCCATTCTTATCTGTGTTTCCTTTATGCTTCAATATAGTCTAGATACCTGGATTGCCTTTGGCATCGCTCTTCTAGTTGGTCTAGTCATTTACTTTACTTACGGGTTCCGCCATTCAATCCTCGCAGAAGAAGAATAAAAGCTGGGAATTCCCAGCTTTTTTAATCTTTCACATAAGTAAATCCTTCACCCAGAATTTCATGAGCCTCAGTGATGGTGATAAAGGCTTGAGGATCAATTTTGTGAATCATATCCTTCATTTTAACGATTTCGTTCCGACCTACGATACAGTAGATAATTTTTAAATCCTTTTTGCTGTAGTAGCCTTGACCAGATATAAAGGTAACGCCACGTCCGAGTTCATCGTTAATCTCTTTAGCCAATTGATCAGGATATTGGGTAATAATCATAAATCCTTTACCAGCATAACCTCCTTCGCCGATCAAGTCGATAACACGAGCGATGATAAAGTCAAATAAGAGGGTATAGGTAACTAGACGAAGATCCTGGAAGATAATCAAAATCAACATCAGGATGAAAAAGTCAATCCCAAAGAGTAATTTACCAATCGAAATATTGGTGTATTTGTTGAGGATACGGGCAACGATATCAGAGCCACCAGTGGTTCCACCAGCATTAAAGATAATTCCTAAACCAACCCCCAGTAAGACTCCTGAGACTAAAGCGACAATGATGAGATCCCCTTGCAAGTCGATGTGCAAAGGAATGCGCTCAAAGATTGCTAGCCAAACGGAAAGTGAAATAGATCCTAGAAGGCTGGAGTATAGGGTCTTAGGTCCAAATATCTTCCAAGCCAGGATAAATAAAGGGATATTAATTAAGAGGTTCATCAATGAGACAGGAATCTTAAAAAGATAGTAGGTAATCAAGGTAATACCTGTCGCCCCTCCCTCAAATAAATGATAAGGAACAACAAAGTAGGTAAGACCGAAGGCATAGATAGCGGCTCCAAGAATAATAGTGATAATCGGTTGAAGTTTTCGAATCATGGCTGTTCCTCACTTTTCTATAGATAGATTATACCAAAAATTCAGTTCTTTTCATCGGATCACTTATGATTTTTTATCATTTTTTTGATATAATAAAGGAGAAAATCCCAATCCTATCGAGAAGAATAGAAAGATTGAATTATGACACAAGTAAAAATTGTAACGGACTCTTCTGTTACTATCGAACCAGAAGTAGTTAAAGAATTAAATATCACTGTTGTCCCTCTATCAGTTATGATTGATAGTGTGCTTTATTCGGATGCAGATTTGAATGAGGGAGAATTTCTTCATCTTATGCAACAAAGTAAGAATCTGCCTAAAACAAGCCAGCCCCCTGTAGGAGTGTTTGCTGAGGTCTTTGAAGAACTAGGTAAAGATGGCAGTCAAATTATCGCCATTCACATGTCCCATGCCTTGTCTGGAACTGTGGAAGCTGCTCGCCAAGGGGCCAGCCTCTCAACTGCTGATGTAACGGTTATTGATAGTTCCTTTACAGATCAAGCAATGAAGTTCCAAGTAGTTGAAGCCGCAAAACTTGCCAAAGAGGGTAAAGACTTAGAAACGATCTTAGCTCATGTAGAGGACGTCAAAAATCATACAGAACTTTATATCGGTGTTTCGACGCTAGAAAACTTAGTTAAGGGTGGTCGTATTGGACGTGTGACAGGATTACTAAGCTCACTCTTGAACATTCGTGTAGTAATGCAGATGAAAAACCACGAACTTCAACCAATCGTCAAAGGACGTGGAGCGAAAACGTTCAAAAAGTGGCTTGAGGAACTAACCAATACTCTTTCCCAAAAATCAGTTGCAGAGATTGGAATTTCCTATGCTGGAACGAACGAATTGGCGAATGAGATGAAGGCATTATTGCAACCTTATGTTGAGAAGCCAATCTCTGTATTGGAAACTGGCTCTATTATTCAAACTCATACTGGAGAGAATGCTTGGGCGATTCTAATTCGCTACAATTCCTAAAAAAAAATAGAGAAAAAATGGTCAAAATAGTGTTTTTGACTTGACCTATAGCCGATTTTAGGATATGATTATATTTGTTAATTAGAAATTATTTGGAGGATTTGTTAACATGGCAAACAAACAAGATTTGATCGCTAAAGTAGCAGAAGCTACAGAATTGACTAAGAAAGATTCAGCAGCAGCAGTTGACGCTGTATTTGCAGCAGTAACTGAATACCTTGCAGCTGGTGAAAAAGTTCAATTGATCGGTTTCGGTAACTTTGAAGTTCGTGAGCGTGCTGCACGTAAAGGTCGCAACCCACAAACTGGTAAAGAAATCAAAATCGCAGCTTCTAAAGTTCCAGCATTCAAAGCTGGTAAAGCTCTTAAAGACGCTGTTAAATAATTTGAGTTTAAAAAGCCTATTGTATCAAGCTTTCTAGCTTGGTCGATAGGCTTTTTTTGTTTATTTGAAAAGTTGAGTTATGATTCAGTGCAAAAAGAAAAAGGTTCCCATGTTTGAGAACCTTCTTTTCATTAGTTTTTAGAAGCTGCTTGGAATTCAGGGTTTTTCCATGCTTCATCAATGATAGCTTGCAATTCTTTAGCAGAGGCTTGCATTTTTTGAGTTTCAGCGTCGTTCAATGGGATGTTAACTGGACGAACGATACCGTGTGCACCAACGATAGCAGGTTGACCGATAAAGACATTTTCAACACCGTATTGACCTTCTTGGAATACAGAAAGTGGTAGCACCGCATTTTCATCGTCAAGGATAGCACGAGTGATACGAGCAAGGGCAACGGCGATACCGTAATAAGTAGCACCTTTTTTGTTGATGATTGAGTAAGCTGCATCACGAACTGAGATGAAGAGTTCAACAAGGTCAGCTTCATTCAAGTCACGGTTAGCTTGCAACCATTGTTCCAATTTAACACCGGCAACGTTAGCGTGTGACCAAACAGCAAACTCAGAGTCACCGTGTTCACCCATGATGTAGGCGTGAACTGAACGTGCATCAACACCGATAGTTTCAGCAAGTGCTTGACGGAAACGAGCTGAGTCAAGTGAAGTACCTGAACCGATAACGCGTTCTTTAGGGAAACCTGAGAATTTCCATGTTGAGTATGTCAAGACATCAACTGGGTTAGCAGCAACAAGGAAGATACCGTCAAATCCAGATGCAACAACTTGTTCAACAATTGATTTGTTGATTGCCAAGTTTTTACCTACAAGGTCAAGACGAGTTTCTCCTGGTTTTTGTGGAGCACCAGCAGTGATAACTACAAGGTCTGCATCTGCACAGTCTTCGTACTTAGCTGCATAGATTTTTTTAGGTGAAGTAAAAGCTAGCGCGTGGCTAAGGTCTTCAGCATCACCAACTGCTTTTTCAAACAATTGAGGAATTTCAATGATACCAAGTTCTTGTGCAATTCCTTGTGTTACGAGGGCAAAAGCGTAAGATGAACCTACGGCACCGTCACCGACAAGGATCACTTTTTTGTGTTGTTTAGTTGCTGTCATTTGTCTAAACATCTCCTTTATTTTATTAAGGGGGAACCCCCATTTGATTTCATTCTATCACTTTTGCTAAGCTTTGTCACGGATATACTTTCGGGATAAGTATGTAAACGTTTTAGTGATTTCCAAAGACTGAAATGATCTACACTTTATGGTATAATATATCTAGTTACTAATTGTGAAATGAGGCATTTATTAATGCAGGATAAAAACTTAGTGAATGTTAATCTGACAAAGGAGATGAAGACCAGCTTTATCGACTACGCCATGAGTGTTATCGTAGCGCGTGCTCTTCCTGATGTTCGAGATGGCTTAAAACCAGTTCACCGTCGTATTCTTTACGGAATGAATGAACTAGGTGTTACTCCAGACAAACCCCATAAAAAATCAGCCCGTATTACAGGGGATGTCATGGGTAAATACCACCCTCACGGAGACTCGTCTATTTATGAGGCTATGGTTCGTATGGCCCAGTGGTGGAGCTATCGTTACATGCTCGTTGATGGGCATGGAAACTTTGGTTCTATGGACGGGGACGGTGCTGCCGCGCAGCGGTACACTGAGGCACGTATGAGCAAGATTGCTCTTGAAATGCTTCGTGATATCAATAAAAACACCGTTGATTTCGTAGATAACTACGATGCTAACGAACGTGAACCCTTGGTTTTGCCGGCTCGTTTTCCAAACCTTTTGGTCAATGGAGCAACGGGTATCGCTGTTGGGATGGCAACCAATATTCCACCTCACAACTTGGGTGAAACCATTGATGCAGTGAAGTTGGTCATGGACAATCCTGAAGTGACGACTAAGGACTTGATGGAAGTCTTACCTGGTCCAGATTTTCCGACTGGTGCTCTTGTTATGGGGAAATCAGGGATTCATAAGGCTTATGAGACTGGTAAAGGTTCCATTGTCCTTCGTTCTCGTACAGAGATTGAAACCACTAAGACGGGTCGGGAGCGCATCGTTGTAACGGAATTCCCTTATATGGTTAATAAAACCAAGGTGCATGAGCATATTGTTCGCTTGGTTCAGGAAAAACGAATTGAGGGCATTACAGCCGTACGTGATGAGTCCAACCGTGAAGGGGTTCGTTTCATTATCGAAGTGAAGCGTGATGCTTCTGCAAATGTTATCCTCAATAATCTCTTCAAGATGACCCAGATGCAAACCAACTTTGGTTTCAACATGTTGGCGATTCAAAATGGTGTGCCAAAAATCCTGTCCCTTCGTCAAATTTTGGATGCTTATATCGAACACCAAAAAGAAGTGGTTGTTCGCCGTACTCGTTTTGATAAGGAAAAAGCAGAAGCGCGTGCGCACATCTTAGAAGGTCTTTTAATTGCACTTGACCATATCGACGAAGTGATTCGTATCATTCGTGCCAGTGAAACAGATGCGGAAGCGCAAGCTGAGTTGATGAGCAAGTTCAAGCTTTCTGAACGTCAAAGTCAAGCTATCCTTGATATGCGTCTTCGTCGTTTGACAGGATTGGAACGTGATAAGATTCAGTCTGAATATGATGAATTGATTGCCTTGATTGCAGATTTGGCTGATATTCTTGCCAAACCTGAGCGCGTGGCGCAAATTATCAAAGAGGAGCTGGACGAAGTCAAACGCAAGTTTGGTGACAAGCGTCGTACGGAGTTGATGGTCGGAGAAGTCTTAACTCTTGAAGATGAAGATTTGATTGAAGAAACGGATGTCTTGATTACCCTATCTAACAAGGGCTATATCAAACGTTTGGACCAAGGTGAGTTTACTGCTCAAAAACGTGGTGGTCGAGGAGTCCAAGGTACGGGAGTTAAGGATGATGACTTTGTGCGTGAGTTGGTTTCAACCAGCACCCATGATCATTTGCTCTTCTTTACCAATAAAGGACGCGTATATCGACTGAAAGGTTATGAAATCCCTGAATACGGTCGTACCGCTAAGGGCTTGCCAGTTGTCAATCTATTGAAGTTGGACGAAGGTGAGAGTATTCAGACCATCATCAACGTTGAGTCTGAACGTAGTGATGACGCTTATCTCTTCTTTACAACTCGTCACGGTATTGTGAAGAGAACCAGTGTCAAAGAGTTTGCTAACATTCGTCAAAATGGACTTAAAGCTTTGAATCTTAAGGATGAAGACGAATTGATTAATGTCTTGCTGACAGAAGAAGATACGGATATTATCATTGGTACCAAGTTTGGTTATGCTGTTCGCTTTAATCAATCAGCTGTTCGTGGCATGAGCCGTATCGCGACTGGTGTTCGAGGAGTCAATCTTCGTGAGGGTGACACAGTAGTTGGCGCTAGCGTGATTACAAACCAAGACGAAGTTCTTATCATCACTGAAAAAGGATATGGTAAACGTACACTTGCTACTGAATATCCTACTAAAGGCCGTGGTGGTAAAGGGATGAAGACTGCCAATGTTGCTGAGAAGAATGGTCCTCTGGCAGGTCTCCTCACTGTTAAGGGGGATGAAGACTTGATGATTATTACAGATACAGGTGTCATGATCCGTACAAATGTTGCCAATATTTCACAAACGGGACGCTCAACTATGGGAGTTAAGGTGATGCGTCTAGATCAGGATGCTAAGATTGTGACCTTTACAACGGTTGCTGCGGCAGAAAAAGAAGAAGTTGGGACTGAAATTGAAACAGAAGGTGAAGCATAATGTCTCATAGAAGAACGAAAAATAAAAAGAGTAAGAAAAATAAGCGCAGAAATCTATTTATCAATATTTTAGCAGGTTTCTTAATTCTTTTATCTCTAGCTTTAATTTTTAATTCAAAGATTCGTGATATCTTTTTGGTCTGGAATACCAATAAATACCAAGTCAATCAAGTAACTAAGGAAAATATAGATGAAAATCTAAAAACCGAAGGAAATTTTGATTTTGACTCTGTTAAGTCTATTTCATCTGAAGCTGTATTGGCTTCACAATGGGATGCTCAGAAACTTCCCGTCATTGGAGGTATCGCTATTCCCGAGGTGGAGATTAACCTCCCTATTTTCAAAGGGTTGGATAATGTAAACTTGTTCTACGGAGCAGGGACCATGAAACCAGACCAAAAAATGGGAGAAGGCAACTATTCTCTAGCTAGTCACCATATCTTTACTGCTGAAAATGCCAGTCAAATGCTCTTCTCACCTTTGGTCAATGCCAAAGCAGGTATGAAAATTTACCTGACGGATAAGGATAAAGTTTATACTTATGAGATTACAGAAGTTAAACGTGTTACACCAGACCGTGTAGATGAAATCGAAGATCGTGATGGCGTAAAAGAGATTACTTTGGTTACCTGTGTTGATTATAATGCGACTGAGCGTATAATCGTCAAAGGAATCTTTAAAGAATCAAAAGCTTATTCTGAGACTTCTGAGGATATTTTGAAGGCCTTTAATCAACCGTATAGACAACGTTATTAAGAATGAATGAACCAGTGAAGAGCTATTTCACTGGTTTTTTATGTCAACAAATAGAATCAAAATAGTTCTTAAAAAATGGCTAAGAAGGCTTAGGATAAAGATTTTTAAGATAAATATTATAGAATTTTACAGAAAACGCTTTCTAGAAAACAAGAATTATGTTATAATTATCACAAATAAAAGTTTTAGGAGTTTTCTATGGTCTCATCAGAATTTATCTCAAAGATTGAATTTGCTTGTAAGAAGAAAGAAAGTCTTTATAATCAAAGCAAATTCAAATATGCGATTCGTTCCATGTTTGCAGGTGCTTTTCTAACATTTAGTACGGCTGCGGGCGCAGTTGGGGCTGATTTGATTAATAAGATCGCACCTGGTAGTGGACGTTTCCTTTTCCCATTTGTTTTTGCTTGGGGATTGGCCTACATTGTTTTCTTGAATGCTGAGTTGGTCACTTCCAACATGATGTTCTTGACAGCTGGCAGTTTTTTGAAGAAAATTTCTTGGAGAAAAACAGCTGAGATTCTACTTTACTGTACCTTCTTCAACCTCATTGGAGCTTTGATAGCAGGTTGGGGCTTTGCCCACTCAGCAGCCTATGCAAATCTAACACATGATAGCTTCATTTCAGGGGTTGTAGAGATGAAGTTAGGTCGTTCCAATGAGCTAGTCTTGCTTGAAGGTATTTTAGCCAATATCTTTGTAAACATTGCCATTCTTTCATTCGTTTTGGTGAAAGACGGTGGTGCCAAACTTTGGCTTGTCTTATCAGCAATTTACATGTTTGTATTCTTAACAAACGAACACATTGCTGCGAACTTTGCTTCTTTTGCGATTGTTAAGTTCAGTGTAGCAGCAGATTCCATTGCTAACTTTGACATACCTAATATTCTTCGTCACTGGGGTGTAACCTTTGTTGGGAACTTTATCGGAGGAGGTCTCTTGATGGGCTTACCATACGCCTTCCTCAATAAAAACGAAGATACTTATGTCGATTAAAGAAATGAGCACGAGTGAATCGTGCTTTTTTGTTTGATGTGTATGACTAGTCATAGTTGTTCCTTATATCAAAATATAGAAAAACTGTATTGGAAAAGACTGGTACAAGATGATACAATATCCCTAATGAAGCTATTTGGAGGTCGTCTTATGACTCGTGATTTTAAATTTGAAACCCTACAATTACATGCTGGACAAGTAGTTGATCCAGCGACCAAGTCTCGTGCAGTACCGATTTATCAAACAACATCCTTCGTTTTTGATGACACGCAGGAAGGTGCAGATCTGTTTGCATTGAGAAAACCAGGCAATATCTATACTCGTATCACAAATCCTACAACAGCAGCCTTTGAGGAAAGAATCGCTGCTCTTGAAGGTGGTGTTGGAGCGCTAGCGACAGCATCTGGTATGGCTGCACTTACTTATACAATTCTTGCCCTTGCTCATGCGGGTGATCATGTGGTGGCTGCGTCAACTATTTACGGTGGGACTTTCAATCTCTTGAAAGAAACCCTTCCTCGTTATGGAATCACAACTACCTTTGTAGATGTGGATAATTTGGAGGAAGTTGAAGCAGCTATTGGTGACAATACCAAACTTGTCTTGATTGAAACCTTAGGGAATCCCTTGATTAACATTCCTGACTTGGAAAAATTGGCTGAGATTGCGCATAAACACCAGATTCCTCTCGTTTCTGACAATACTTTTGCCACACCATATTTGATTAACGTTTTCTCTCACGGTGTCGATATTTCAGTTCACTCAGCGACTAAGTTTATCGGTGGACATGGTACGACTATTGGAGGAGTGATTGTCGATAGTGGTCGTTTTGACTGGGAAGCTTCAGGGAAATTCCCTCAATTTGTTGAGGAAGATCCAAGTTACCATAACTTGAGCTATACTCGGGATGTGGGTGCTGCAGCCTTTATTATCGCTGTTCGTGTTCAATTGCTTCGTGATACAGGTGCTGCCTTGTCACCATTTAATGCCTTTCTCTTGCTCCAAGGGCTTGAAACTCTCTCTCTTCGTGTCGAACGCCATGTGCAAAATGCAGAGAAAATTGTTGATTTCCTTGTCAACCATCCTAAGGTTGAAAAAGTCAACTATCCAAAACTAGCAGACAGTCCTTACCATGCTTTGGCTGAGAAATATTTGCCAAAAGGTGTTGGTTCAATCTTTACCTTCCATGTTAAAGGTGGAGAGACAGAGGCTCGCAGGGTGATTGATAATTTGGAAATCTTCTCTGACCTTGCAAACGTAGCGGATGCTAAATCTCTTGTTGTCCATCCTGCGACAACCACTCACGGTCAGTTGTCAGAAAAAGACCTAGAAGCGGCAGGTGTCACACCCAACCAAATCCGCTTGTCGATCGGTCTTGAAAATGTAGAGGATTTGATTGAAGATTTGCGCTTGGCTTTGGAAAAAATTTAAAGTAACAGATATCAACAGTGGGTTTCGACTCACTGTTTTTGATTTTCCCTCAGGCATGATATAATGGTTACAGAAGTCTAGAAAGAGGAAAGTTATGAACGAAATCAAATGTCCCAACTGTGGGGAAGTCTTTACAGTAAATGAAAGTCAGTATGCCGAACTTTTATCCCAAGTGAGAACGGCTGAGTTTGATAAGGAATTGCACGATCGAATGAAGCAGGAGCTGGCCTTAGCTGAGCAAAAGGCCATGAATGAGCAACAGTCTAAACTGGCTCAAAAAGATCAAGAAATTGCGCAATTGCAGAGTCAAATCCAAAACTTTGATACAGAGAGAGAGTTAGCCAAGAAAGAGGTTGAACAGTCAAGTCATGAGGCCTTATTAGCAAAGGACAAGGAAGTACAGGCCTTGGAAAACCAACTGGCCACCTTGCGTTTGGAGCATGAAAATCAACTGCAAAAGACCCTTTCTGACTTAGAAAAAGAACGGGATCAGGTCAAAAATCAGCTCCTCTTGCAAGAAAAGGAAAATGAGTTATCTTTGGCTTCTGTTAAGCAAAATTACGAAGCTCAGCTCAAGGCAGCCAGTGAACAGGTCGAGTTCTACAAGAATTTTAAAGCTCAACAATCCACAAAAGCTATCGGTGAAAGTTTGGAACAGTATGCAGAGAGTGAGTTCAATAAGGTTCGCAGTTTTGCTTTTCCCAATGCCTACTTTGAGAAGGATAACAAGGTCTCTGCGCGAGGCTCTAAGGGTGACTTTATCTTCCGTGAATGTGATGAAAATGGAGTGGAAATTATTTCCATCATGTTTGAGATGAAAAATGAAGCAGATGGAACGGAGAAGAAGCACAAGAACGCGGATTTCTATAAGGAATTGGATAAGGACCGTCGTGAAAAGAACTGCGAATATGCCGTTCTGGTGACGATGCTTGAGGCTGATAACGACTACTTTAACACAGGGATTGTTGACGTCAGCCACGAGTATGAAAAGATGTATGTTGTCCGTCCACAGTTCTTTATCCAACTGATCGGGCTCTTGCGCAATGCGGCGCTTAATTCCCTAAAATACAAGCAGGAGTTGGCCTTGGTTCGAGAGCAAAATATCGATATTACACATTTTGAGGAAGATTTGGATGCCTTTAAACTAGCTTTTGCTAAAAACTACAACTCTGCTTCAACCAACTTTGGTAAAGCAATTGATGAAATCGACAAAGCCATCAAACGCATGGAAGAGGTTAAGAAATTCCTAACCACATCCGAAAACCAACTCCGCCTCGCCAATAACAAATTGGAAGATGTTTCAGTAAAAAAATTGACCCGAAAAAATCCAACCATGAAAGCGAAGTTTGAAGCATTGAAGGGGGAGTAGAATTCCCTTAGGAACAGAGATTTATATGAAAAGAGCTATAGAAATTATTAGAACATGGTCAGCTGATAAAATAGAATTAATTTTTCTTAAAATTATATTTAAATATTTGCTGTATTTTTTAGTGTTTTCAACAGTAATGGTTTATGTCTATATTTTTAACAATTCATCGACCACTTACACAAAGGTATTAACAGTATTTCTTGTCCTTCTTATATTGTTTATTCTTCTATCTAAACTATTACTTGATAAGGCTTTAATTGATATTTTATTTGAGGATATCAATTTAACAAAGTATGAAGAAATAGTTGCTAGAGCTGAGGAAAATTCTTTATATAGGAATGTTCAGATTCTTCCAAAATATTTGGCAAATGCAAGAGTATCCTTTTATAGAGGAGATTTCCAAGATAGTTTAGAATTGCTGAATAAAATAAAAAATAGTAGTCTAAAAAAATCCAAAAATCTGTACTATGTATTTCATATCAAGTATTATAGCATCCTAAACTTGGTTCATTTGAATGATTGTTTAGAATTGCAAGAATTAATGGTAGAAATTGAAGTACTAACAAGTAATGTTCAATCGCAAATTTTAAAATATCAGAAAGAAATTTTGAGTTTAAAAGCTATTGTTGATATCTATTGTAATAGAATATCAAATGACTATTTTGACACTGCGGAACCAGAAAATAAGTTAGCTCGAATCATGTTCTCTTATTACGGCGCTCTCAATGCCCAATTAAAAGGAGACGAAGCTCGTGCTCGTAGTTTGTTTGAAAGTATAGCCTATGAAAATCCAGAACTATTTTATGTTCAGGAAGCGCAGAAATATTTAGAAGGAGAAAACTGATGTCGGAACGTAGAGCTTTACCGATTGGAAGTGTTGTTCGAGTGAGAGAAGGTGTGGAGCCTGTCATGATTGTTAATCATTGTCCAGATACTAAAAAGCAGAGGCAAAAATGAAACTAGGACCATTTGGATTGGGCTTATCAATAGGGTGGTAAAACATGGAAATACAATTACAATTGCGTGGAAACTCAGAAGGATTTATCCTTCAGTCAAAATTACCTGATGATGAACATTGGACTGAAAGAATTGAAATCGTTCAAGAAGAGGAAGGTTACCGTCTATATGCAAAAGATGTAGAAATTCTTGTCTTTAAAAAATCAGAATTCATTTCTAAGAGGAAAAGAATAGTCGCAAGAGGGTTAAATAAGGATTTGATTTATTATGAAGAAGAAAGATTTGAACATTTATGGGAACAAGCATACTGGCATGGAGTTTTTCAATTCAATTTAAATAACTATGAAATGACGCGTGTAGGTTCAGGTAGTAAAGGAGATATTTTACCTGTCACAAAAGATGGAATTCCGATTGCCGTTTATGCTGCAAGTAACATTGCAATTGCTGGAAAGAGAAACTTTTCTCTCTATACTGAAAATATTGACGAAATTGACAATTTACTGATGTTTTACGTAATTAATTATATTAGGGGATATGACTTTTTAAATATTGATTCTTTATCTGCAAGATATCGTTTCTTTTATCAATTCGATGATCGCTCAGCTATAACGAAGGAACATTTAGATATGCTTCCAGAGGAGAGAAGACCTTCTAAGTTAGAGGCGTTTATCATTTATTTTTTATCAGCCTTCCTTGTTGTGGGTGTAAGCTTGGTATCATTACGCCCTTTATTCGCATTTTTAGTAGGATTACTAATACATTATATTTATACTATCATAAAGAATTGGAGAGATAGAGGTGAATAGTAGATTATTTACCTATTGATTTATTATTGATACTGCATTAAAAGAAATATTAAAAAGGTGCCAATAGCCTGATCAAAGGCATGAGAGGATGGTTTAAATGAAGAAACGATTTCATAGAACATTGATAGATATATTAAATAATGCTAAGGGACCTGTTCCGATGTGGGGGACACTAACCCAAGTATTTGTTATATTTCCTTTGATAATGTTCATGTTCTTTATGGCATCAAATAGCCTTGTTAATCATTATGTTTTCAATTCTATAAATATCATAGCAGTAGTTTTAGAATTATTTTCTTTTATAATTATTTTAATGTCAAAGTTACAAAGTAATTTTGCAACGGGACTAATTACCTATATTATGGGTGTTGTTACATATATAACTGCTCCCTTTGCTGTAATAGGACTAGGTGGAGGAGAACAATTCCTTTTATTTCAGTTATTTGTAATACTTTTATATCCAATAATAATTTTTCTTCTTATGCTATTATTAGGTGGTGTTGATGGTCAGCAAGTGCTGAAACAAAAAATTATTAGTGTAATTTTTGGTATCTCAGGAGCTATTATTGTAATTTCAGTGATCCTACTTATTTTAATAGGGAATCCTGCTGCTTCTTGGTTATTATTTGGATTACAATTGCTATTTTCACCTCTCCTATTTCTTTCGTGGGGGTATATACTTTATCCATTAAGACATAGGTCAAATGTATAAAGTTTTAAGGTGTCAATAACCTAATCAAAGGCATGAGAGGATGGTTTAAATGACTATTGAAAGAATCAAAAAATATTTTGAGTTTCAAAGAAGTAGAATAAAGGGACCAGTTCCTCTTTGGGGCGTATTAAATGGGATTTTTATTTTATACCCTTTGGCATTTTTGTTTTTTCTTGCAGGAGGGTTAGAGATTCTAAAAAATGAGGACTTATATCAAGGATTGCTTATTACAGGGCTTGTTGTTTGGGTTTTAAATCTAGTATTTTTACTAGATCTTAAGCGAGGGATTTTAACCAGTTTTGGAACCTATCTCATGTATTTGACTGGTCATGTTTATACCATTATTGGATTTAGTAGTTTAAGTGGGGACCATAACTTTATTGTTCTAAAGTTATCTCTCCCCCTTATCTATGCCCTTGTAATTATTATCGTCATGAGCTGTTTGGTTGACTTGGACTCTGAAGAAATTATCCCGGAGAAGGCTGGAAAAATTATGCTTAATTTTGTAGTGGGACCGATAATACTTTTATCTCTTTGCTTTATTTTTCTAGCTATCATTGGATATGATTTTTTAATGGGGTGGGGAGTATCCTTATTGTTAATGATTTTTGGCTCTGCTTTATTCCAAACATGGTTTTATATTATCTATGCCTACCAACACCGTCATGATATTGAGGAAACAAGACCAATCAAGCATATAGAAGTGTCTTCGGATTTGATTCAAAATAAAGAATTTGATAAAAATAGATTTAAAAAGGAAAAGAAACATGATTAAAGAAATCCAAATTCATATGGAACATTTGATGACAGACCAGGTCCAGATTCAAGCGGACGAACTATTGGAGTTGTTTGTCCACACAGAACTCTTACCCTATACCAATGGCATCTATAAAGATGGTCCGACCATTTTTGAAATGACTCCAACTCAATTTGACGAAGAAGAACAGGACGTTACCCTTTATATACCTGTCATTTCAGAAACAAACTCAACGAGCCAACTAAGGTACCAAGCTAGTTTAAGTATTGAGGGTATCAGTAAACGTGTGCCATTTGAGGATGGCTTGGACCAGTCCATCTACGAGATGAAGGATTACATCAGAGAGCACGGTTGGGAATTACAAAATAAGTTGTATCTGGTCTTGATTCCAGTTTATGATGATTTGTTTGTAGATTTGATTATCCCAGTGGAGAAGTAAAATGGCAGAAATTACATATGGTATGAATCAATCATTAATGATGAGTAATGTCTTAAGTGTCGATTACAACATTACTGGTGATGAAATTGCGGTAGCCTTTCAAGATATGGTTCAAACAGCCGTAGCAGCTGGATATACACCTAAAAGCAATCCATTTTACTCATGTCCTCATATCGGAGAGTTGGATGATGGGACATACAACATCACAGTTTATCTTCCCGTTCATGAGGATTATCTAGGAGAGAATGAATTGCTTGAAGGGACAGCTTATAACAGTTATTTTTTAGTTCCTAGAATGGTAGGAGCTAGAGTTACTGGGGAGGAAGCAGTCAACTTTGATAAGGCTATACACGGTTTAACCAATTTATTGATTGATAATGACTTAGAAGAATCTACACCCGTATTTTATATTTCAAGTAAGATAAATGATGTTTTATACACAGATATCATGGTAGGGATACGAGCTAAAAGAGATTAAAAGTTGGTAGAGGCCTAAAAGAAGGAAGTCTCAAAAATAACAAATGATGTAGTAAAAGCAGGTAAGGAAGTTATTGATGGTGTTGGTAATGCAGTATCTGACTTTTTCAGTGGTATTGGATCTGTATTTCAGTGATAGGAGATTCTCTTGGACGAAAATAAAATTATAAAGTTAAAAGACGTTGAATTTGTAGGAATTGGTAATTTTGAAGGGGAAACAGTTTTTTTTTGATAAGAAAACAGGCAAGATGTTTTTAGGTCATTCTAAAACGAAGTTTAAAGTGTCTCCTGTCGCTTTCTCGACAGGAGTAGCACTTATTCTTTCTGTTCTTGTAAGAGAAATAACAAAAGCTCAGGTGTTCAATGGGTTTTGGCCCTTGATTTTTGGTTTTTTTCTAATGATCATTGTCTCAAAACTCCTCTACAGACTAGCTTTGAATGAAGAATTAATTATTAGTCCTTTTGTGCTTTCAAACGTTGATATGATAACTTTTCTTAAAAATGAGAAGAAAAATATAGTTAAGAGCCATCTAATTATATTATTGGCATTTCTTTTTCCAGTGCTTTTTTCTATAGTTTATTTATTGACTTCTAATTTTTTGCTTTTGTTTTTAGCCATTTTATTTTTTATGTTCCCCCTATTGTTATTAAACACAAAACCAATACAGAGATTTAAAGTGGTTCATATGTTAGACAAAAAATATTCCACTAAGGAAAAGGATTCATGAAAAAATATTTAAAAAATATGGTTCCAATAGGAACAATTGATAAAAATCCAGTTTATTTTGATAAAAAAGATTCTAGTTTATATATAGTAAAAAAAAAGACTTCTTTTTGGAAACTGCTGGCAGTAGCTTGATCATGATAATTTATGTCATAATCGGGAAAGTCAATTCCAAATACTATTTAACCATTCTGGGAAGATATCAATTTTTAATAATCGGCATCCTGATTTCCTTTATAACAGCCTTTGTTGTTTGTTATGCGACCTTCCATCGTGAGAGAGAAGTGGAAAAACTTCAATTAGAGGAAAATGCAATGAGGAACTTCGTGTTAAGAGAGCGAAAGAATATCTTGTTTACCTATTTATCTTTCATTATATTCCCACTAATCATAATATTTTTTTCATACCTCTTTATCACATATGGCAATCTTCCGTGGGGAGTTGTTTCAGTTTTATTTATGACTATATATTTTATGTTCTTTTATAATAAAATCTTTCGAAGAGGAAAAATAATTAATAACTTATTTAGACAGTCAAACAAAGAATTAGAAAATAAAGATATTTAATTGAGAAAAATTGATTTCTAGAGATTTTAATCAATTTATTCAAAATTAAGAATAAGCAGATTAAGCTACGAGTTTTAATGAAACAAGCTTATAGTTAGATCAATTTAGGAGGTTAAAGTGAAAGAAAAAACAGTGACAGAAGTTGAAGAATTAAATAAAGCATATTTTAAAAGTTTAGCGAATACTCGCGCATCTGCGACGATGATGGTTATTTCGTTCACAGGAGCCTTCGCTTTGGCATTGTTTCTGCTTTTCCAATATTTTTATTTTGTTAAAGGCTACGGAATAAATCCTTTGGAAAATTACTTTTTTGATTTTATTTTGATTTATATTATTTATCTTGTCGTGGCAACCTTTATTCCGATAGGAATGACATTTATTTATCGTAGACAGATTTTATCAACCATATTATTACTTTTATCTTATATAGGTATTTTTTTATCTTTGATACTTATATCTTATATTATTCTTGTTTATTCAGGGACTAATTTGCAAGAATATAACGAACGTTCATTATACACCATTCCTTTTTTGTTAATCTGTACAGTTTTTGGTTTTGTTTATCACTATTTTTGGCTAAAAAGAGAGTTGAAAAAAGGTTTTTCTACCAATAGAACAATGGGTAATTATTTTGCGAAATCTAGTGCCTACAATAATAATTCTCTTCTCATTATTTTTACAGTTTCCATGCTAGGTGGTGTTCTTTCTGGTAAGTTTGCGCTAGTTTTAGGAATTCTAACAGCGGTACTTTTTAGCTATGGCTTCTCCCAACTTATCACAGAAGTCGCCTATCTTTTATATCTAAAAACTCAAAGCAAGGAGTATTGGGAAGATGTACCTAAGAAAAAAGAGACTTTTCGAAATTTATTTAAGGATTTCAGTTTGAAGAAAGCAAAGATTAGAATTTCCCTTGAGATTTTGTTTTGTTCAATATTCCTAGGTATTATGTATAATATAGGCTATTTTAGTCCTAGTTCATACACCCCCCTTTGGCTTATTTGGTTTGGGAGAATATTTATAATTTTGATAGGACTGGATATTTTGGGAAGTTTTTTTCTTTATGTCATAAAAAAAGTAAATACTAGATTCAAAAAATGAATTTAAAAAGTAGAATTAAATATTGAAAATCATTAATCTTATTACAAATAATTAAAATGGTTTATGTTTAAACAGTTGTGAAACTCGTAACAATAGTAGTGATAGAAATCAATCATTTATGATACTTGTTAATCTATTACTGTTATACATATTATAAAAATGTAATTAGTGTGATTTAATTTAGCATAAGATGAGAAAGGAAATCAGAAAGCAACACATGAACGGTATTATCAACTTAAAAAAAGAAGCGGGGATGACCTCGCATGATGCGGTTTTTAAGCTGCGTAAGATTTTGGGAACCAAGAAAATTGGTCATGGTGGGACCTTGGATCCAGATGTGGTGGGTGTTTTGCCCATTGCGGTTGGCAAGGCGACCCGCATGGTCGAATTTATGCAGGACGAGGGCAAGGTCTATGAGGGGGAAATCACTCTTGGTTATTCAACGACGACCGAGGATGCAAGTGGAGAAGTGGTCACAGAGACACCTGTTTTGTCGCCCTTGGATGAAACCATTGTCGATGAAGCGATTGCGAGTCTGACTGGGCCTATTACTCAGATTCCACCTATGTACTCGGCTGTCAAGGTCAATGGTCGCAAGCTCTATGAGTATGCGCGTGCTGGTCAGGAAGTGGAGCGTCCAGAACGTCAGGTGACCATTTATCAATTTGAACGAACAAGTCCGATTTCTTATGAGGGCGAACTTGCAAGTTTCACTTTTCGTGTAAAATGCAGTAAGGGAACTTATATTCGTACCTTGTCAGTTGATTTGGGAGAGAAGCTGGGTTATGCGGCCCATATGTCCCATTTGACTCGGACGAGTGCAGCAGGTTTACAACTGGAGGATGCTCTTACCTTGGACGAAATTGCTGAAAAAGTGGAGGCAGGGCAACTGGACTTTCTCCATCCTCTTGAGATTGGTACAGGGGACCTTGTCAAAGTTTTCCTAACTCCAGAAGAGGCTACAGAAGTGCGCTTTGGTCGCTTTATTGAGTTAGACCAAACGGACAAAGAATTGGCTGCCTTTGAAGGAGGTACATTGCTAGCCATTTTAGAAAAAAGAGGCAATCTCTACAAACCAAGGAAGGTTTTCGGCTAGTCTAACTGGAGTGAAAGTATTAGAATTGTTATCCATAATCTATCCAAAATCAGACTATAAATTTTGTAAAAAATGTGATAAAATAGACGTCGGATAAAAAAACGGAGGATAGCATGCAAAATAGACCAATCATTATCGGAGTGACAGGTGGTTCTGGTGGAGGAAAAACTAGTGTTTCAAGAGCCATTTTATCGCATTTCCCTGATGAAAAGATTTCCATGATTGAGCATGATTCTTACTACAAGGATCAGTCTCATTTGACTTTTGAAGAACGTGTCAAAACCAACTACGACCACCCTTTTGCCTTTGATACAGACTTAATGATCGAGCAGATTAAGGAATTGTTGGCAGGGCGCCCAGTGGACATTCCAACTTATGACTATACAGCGCATACACGGAGTAGCAATACCTATCGTCAGGAGCCTCAGGATGTCTTTATCGTTGAGGGGATTCTGGTCTTGGAGGATAAGCGCCTGCGCGATTTGATGGATATCAAGATTTTTGTGGATACAGATGATGATGTGCGTATTATTCGTCGGATCAAGCGTGATATGGAAGAGCGTGGACGTAGCCTTGACAGTGTCATTGAGCAGTACTTAGGTGTAGTTAAACCTATGTACCACCAGTTTATCGAGCCGACTAAGCGTTATGCCGATATCGTCATTCCTGAGGGAGTCAGCAATACCGTTGCTATCGACCTTTTGACCACTAAGATTGCAAAGATTTTGGAAGAAGCGCGAAACAGCAAATAATCAGATGAGGAGGTCATGCCTCCTTTTTCTATTTTTCCTTTAGTTTCAGTAGGAAAAAGGTGATTTTTAAGCATGTTTTTGGTATAATAATACCCATGGAAAAGCAAGAAAATGAATAGTAGGTGGAGATGGAAAAGTATTTATCGGTAACAACTTTGACCAAGTATCTGAAAATGAAATTCGATAAAGACCCTTACTTGGAACGGGTCTATTTAACTGGTCAAGTTTCCAACTTTCGTAAACGACCTACTCACCAATATTTCTCCTTAAAAGATGATCATGCAGTCATTCAAGCGACCATCTGGTCTGGGATTTATCAAAAATTAGGTTTCGACTTGGAAGAGGGAATGAAAATCAATGTGATTGGGCGTGTGCAAATCTATGAACCGAGCGGTAGCTACTCTATCATCATTGAAAAAGCTGAGCCTGATGGGGTTGGGGCGCTAGCGATTCAGTTTGAACAACTTAAAAAGAAACTGACAGAAGAAGGTCTGTTTCAAGAGAGATTCAAGCAACCTCTTCCCCAGTTTGCTAAGCGAATAGGTGTGGTAACCAGTCGCAGTGGAGCCGTTATTCGAGATATTATCACGACTGTCAGCAGACGTTTTCCTGGTGTTGATATCCTTCTCTATCCGACCAAGGTACAAGGTGATGGAGCAGCGGAGGAAATTGTTCGAAATATTGCGCGTGCCAATCAACGTGAGGACCTAGATGTTCTCATCATTGGTCGTGGTGGGGGTTCCATTGAGGATCTCTGGGCTTTTAACGAAGAGATCGTGGTACGGGCTATTTTTGAATCCCGTTTGCCAGTCATCTCTAGTGTTGGTCATGAGACAGATGTGACCTTGGCGGACTTTGTAGCTGATCGCCGTGCTGCAACGCCAACAGCTGCAGCTGAACTGGCAACGCCTGTGACCAAGTTGGATCTCTTGACCCATTTGCAAAATCAAGAAAAGCGGATGGCGACAGCAGTTCAGAATGTCCTGTCAAGAAAAAAAGAAGCTCTGAAAAAATGCAGTCAGTCTGTTATCTTTAGACAGCCAGAGCGCTTGTATGATGGTTATTTGCAACGGTTAGATCAACTGCAACTGCGATTAAAACAAAGTTTGCGAACACGGATTTCTGATAATAAACAGCTAGTCCAAGCAAGGACGCATCGACTAGTCCAGTTATCACCTGTTACCAAAATCCAGCGTTATCAAGACCGTCTAGGTCAGTTAGACAAGCTCCTACGCAGCCAAATGGCGCTGGTTTATGATACCAAGGTTGCTGAAGTCAAGCGACTTTCAGAAGCTTTGATGATGTTGGATACCAGTCGAATCGTGGCGCGTGGTTATGCAATTGTCAAAAAAGAAGAGTCAGTAGTAGACTCGGTTGAGAGTTTGAAGAAAAAAGATCAAGTAACGCTTTTGATGCGAGATGGTCAAGTAGAATTAGAGGTTAAAGATGTCAAAACAAAAGAAATTTGAGGAAAATCTAGCAGAACTGGAAACCATTGTCCGAAGTTTGGAAAATGGTGAAATCGCTCTGGAAGATGCAATTGCTGCCTTTCAAAAGGGCATGGTCTTGTCAAAAGAGCTCCAAGCGACGTTGGACAAGGCTGAAAAGACCTTGGTTAAGGTCATGCAAGAAGACGGAACAGAAAGTGATTTTGAATGAAGAAGCAAGAAAAATTAGCTCTTGTCGAGTCTGCCTTGGAAGATTTTTATGGAGACCAGCAGTTTGCCTCTAGTTTGCGAGAGTCCGTTCTCTATTCCATTCATGCTGGTGGCAAGCGTATTCGCCCTTTTCTTTTGCTAGAAGTTCTGGAAGCCTTGCAAGTCGCTATTAAACCAGCACACGCGCAGGTGGCTGCGGCCTTGGAAATGATTCATACAGGGAGCTTGATTCACGATGACCTTCCTGCTATGGATGATGACGATTATCGTCGAGGGCGTTTAACCAATCATAAGAAATTTGGCGAAGCGATGGCAATATTGGCAGGTGATGCCTTGTTCCTAGATCCCTATGCCTTGATAGCGCAGGCAGATTTGCCAAGTCAGATCAAGGTGGATTTGATTGCCAACCTATCCCTTGCTTCAGGAAGTCTAGGAATGGTAGCAGGTCAGGTTTTAGATATGGAAGGCGAACACCAACATTTGTCCTTGGAAGAACTTCAGACCATTCATGCCAATAAGACTGGAAAATTACTAGCCTATCCCTTTCAAGCAGCTGCTATCATAGCTGAATTAGCACCAGAAATTCAAGTAAAACTGAAAACGGTTGGTGAATTGATTGGACTGGCCTTTCAAGTCAGAGATGATGTGCTGGATGTGACAGCTAGTTTTGAGGAAATCGGTAAGACACCGCAAAAGGATTTGCAGGCAGAAAAATCAACCTACCCATCCTTGTTGGGCTTGGAGGAGGCTATAGCCTTTTGTAACCAAACTTTGGATCAAGCCGAGGCTAAATTAGAAGAAATTGCCCAGCAAGTCAGCTTTGAAACAGAATCGATTGTGAAAGTAGTAGAAAGTTTGAGAATCAATGGCTAAGGAAAGAGTGGATGTACTAGCTTATAAACAGGGCTTGTTTGAAACGCGAGAACAGGCCAAGCGCGGTGTAATGGCAGGTCTAGTCGTAGCAGTCCTCAATGGGGAGCGTTTTGACAAACCAGGAGAGAAAATCCCAGATGACACTGAGCTAAAACTCAAGGGTGAAAAACTCAAGTATGTCAGTCGTGGTGGTCTAAAACTGGAGAAGGCCTTGCAGGTCTTTGATATATCAGTGGATGGCGCAACCACGATTGATATTGGGGCTTCCACTGGAGGATTTACTGACGTCATGTTGCAAAATGGTGCTGAGTTAGTCTTTGCAGTCGATGTTGGTACCAATCAGTTGGCTTGGAAATTACGTCAAGACCCTCGGGTTATCAGTATGGAGCAGTTCAATTTCCGCTATGCTGAAAAGACTGATTTTGAGCAGGAACCGAGCTTTGCCAGTATTGATGTGAGTTTCATTTCCCTCAGTCTGATTTTGCCTGCCTTGCACCGTGTCTTGGCAGATCAAGGGCGGGTAGTGGCTCTGGTTAAGCCCCAGTTTGAAGCAGGTCGTGAGCAGATTGGGAAAAATGGAATCATTCGCGATGCCAAGATTCATCAAACTGTCCTTGAATCTGTCACTGCTATGGCAGTTGAGCAAGGTTTTTCAGTGCTTGGATTAGACTATTCACCAATCCAAGGTGGACATGGAAACATCGAATTTCTGGCATATTTGAAAAAGGAAGAGGGAGCAAGTAATCAAGTTGCCCCTGAAATAGAAAAAGTTGTAGAGAGAGCGCATAGAGAATTTAAAGATGAATAAAAAAGAGAGACTTGAAAAAATTAGAAGATTTGTTACGGATTATCAAATCGGTACTCAGGAAGAAATCGTTGAGCATTTGAAGGAAGCAGGTATTTCTGCTACGCAAGCCACTGTCTCAAGGGACATCAAGGAGCTTGGGATTGTTAAAATTCCTTTGAAAAACAACACTTATATCTATGAATTGCCAAAATCAATCGTCAAAAGTTTGCAGTTGGCTGAGGACAATATTGTGAGTTCTGAGTTAATGGGAAATATGATCAATCTTGCTGTCATTCCTGGAAATACTATTTTTGTGAAGAGTCAGTTGGTTGAGGCATTCTCTGAACAGATTTTTAGCTGTCTAGCTGATGATGATTCTATCTTAATTGTAGCTAGAACAGCAGAGGCAGCTGAGGAAATTGTTGAACAAGTCAAAAAATGGTAGGTCAGTATGTTACTTGAAATTTCGATAAAAAACTTTGCCATTATTGAGGCGATTTCCCTCAATTTTGAAAAGGGTATGACTGTTTTGACCGGGGAAACGGGTGCTGGAAAGTCTATTATTATCGACGCTATGAATCTCATGTTGGGGGCTCGTGCAACGACAGATGTTATTCGTCACGGTGCGCCAAAGGCAGAGATTGAGGGGCTTTTCTCGGTTGAAAACAGTCGCCTTTTACAGGAACTTTTTGATGAGCAAGGTTTAGAATTGGGGGATGAGATTATCATCCGCCGGGAAATTTTGCAAAATGGTCGTAGTGTTAGTCGCGTGAATGGTCAGATGGTCAATCTTTCCGTCTTGCGTGCTATTGGGCAACACCTTGTGGATATCCATGGTCAGCATGACCAAGAGGAGTTAATGCGTCCTCAACTGCACATTCAGATGTTGGATGAGTTTGGTGATGCTACTTTCTTGGACTTGAAGGAGACCTATCAGACGAGCTTTGATGCCTATCGCAAAATGCGCAAGCAGGTTTTGGAAGTTAAGAAAAACCAGCAAGAACACAAGGCTCGTATTGAGATGTTGGAATTTCAAATGGCAGAGATTGAGGCTGCAAACTTGCAGGCTGGTGAAGACTTAGCTCTCAACCAAGAACGTGATAAACTTCTCAACCATAAAAATATTGCAGATACCCTAACCAATGCCTATAGTATGTTGGACAATGAGGAATTCTCCAGTCTTGCTAATGTCCGTTCAGCCATGAATGACATGGAAAGTGTCGAAGAATATGACCCTGAATACCGTGAAATTTCAAGTTCTCTATCCGAAACATACTATGTTTTAGAAGATATTACCAAGCGTTTAGAAGATATTATTGAGGACTTGGATTTTGATGGCAATCGCCTCATGCAGGTTGAAAATCGCTTAGACCTTATAAATACTATTACTCGCAAGTACGGTGGGACTGTAGACGATGTTTTGCTTTATTTTGCTAAGATTACGGATGAGTACAATCTCTTGACTGGAAATAACCTTTCTTCTGAAGACATGGAAGCAGAGCTCAAGAAATTGGAAGTTAATCTTGTCGACTTGGCAGGTCAGCTTGCATCTGCTCGTCATGATTTGGCTCAGCAGCTTGAGGCAGAGATTAAACAAGAACTGCAAGACCTCTATATGGAGAAGGCACAATTTCAGGTTCGCTTTAGCAAGGGCAAATTTAGTCGTGAGGGGAATGAAACGGTCGAGTTTTACATTTCCACCAACCCAGGTGAGGACTTTAAGCCTTTGGTCAAAGTTGCATCTGGTGGGGAATTATCCCGCCTCATGCTAGCTATTAAATCCGCCTTTTCTCGTAAGGAAGGTAAGACCAGTATTGTCTTTGATGAGGTGGATACGGGAGTTTCAGGTCGTGTAGCCCAGGCTATTGCTCAAAAGATTCATAAGATTGGCCAGCATGGTCAGGTTCTTGCTATCTCTCACCTTCCACAAGTGATTGCCATCGCGGATTATCAATTCTTTATTGAGAAGATTAGTGATGAGCATTCTACGGTGTCGACGGTTCGTCTCTTGACTATAGAAGAGCGAGTAGAGGAAGTAGCTAAGATGTTGGCTGGGGAAAATGTAACTGAAGCTGCCCTTACCCAAGCCAGAGAATTATTGCAAACGAGGATGAAATAAATGACAGACTATTATGTAATTGGAGATGTCCATGGAAAAGCAGGTATGCTGGAAGATCTTCTCAAAACATGGGATGGTCAAACTCAGTTGCTCTTTCTAGGGGATTTGATTGACCGTGGTGAAGACAGTCGCCGTGTTCTAGAGATGGTCAAAGACTTGGTCGACAATCAAGGAGCTATTTGTTTATCAGGTAATCATGAGTATATGTTTCTGACTTGGCTCGATGACCCAGAAGAAAGCTATGACCATTATCGTCGCAATGGTGGTGATACAACCATTAACTCAATTTTAGGTCGTCCCTTGGATGCACCAGTTGATGGCGTAGAAGATGCCAAACGGGTTGCGACAGAAGCAGCAGACTTGGTCGAATTTATTCGTCAAATGCCATTTGTAGTAGAGACAGACAAGTATATCTTTGTTCATGCGGGTATTGATTTAACTTTGGATGATTGGCATGAAACCACAGATTACAAGAAAGTCTGGCTCAGAAAACCATTCCACGAAGCCGAAAATCATACTGGGAAAACCATTGTCTTTGGGCATACACCAGTTTATGGCTTACTGAAGCAAGACCGAGGTACAGCTGAGCTTTGGATAACAGAGGATGGCAAGATTGGCATGGATGGAGGAGCTGTCTATGGTGGTGTCCTTCATGGAATCGTCTTTACAGACCAAGGAATGACAGAACACCACTTTATCGAAAATGATGGTTTTGTTGCCGAAGATTAGTACTCCTAGCAGGGTATGGTCTTGTCAAAATGTTAAAAACAATTTATAATTAATAGATACCCTGAAAGGAAGAGCATCATGAACTTAGAAGAATTGAAGAAACGACAGGAGAAGATTCGGAACTTCTCTATTATCGCCCATATTGACCACGGGAAATCAACGCTAGCAGACCGCATTTTGGAAAAGACGGAGACCGTTTCTAGTCGTGAAATGCAAGCCCAGCTTCTGGATAGTATGGATCTTGAGCGTGAACGTGGGATTACCATTAAACTCAATGCCATTGAGCTCAATTATACTGCAAAAGATGGTGAGACCTATATTTTCCACTTGATTGACACACCCGGGCACGTGGACTTTACCTATGAAGTTTCGCGTTCACTAGCGGCCTGTGAAGGAGCGATTTTGGTGGTTGATGCGGCCCAAGGGATTGAGGCTCAAACTCTTGCTAACGTTTATCTAGCCTTGGACAATGATTTGGAAATTCTGCCCGTCATTAACAAGATTGACCTTCCAGCAGCTGATCCAGAGCGTGTGCGTACAGAGATTGAGGATGTCATTGGACTAGATGCCAGCGAAGCGGTCCTGGCTTCTGCCAAAGCTGGTATTGGTATCGAAGAGATTCTTGAGCAAATCGTGGAAAAAGTGCCAGCTCCAACTGGTGATGTGGCGGCGCCACTCAAGGCCTTGATTTTCGACTCAGTTTATGATGCCTATCGTGGGGTTATCCTGCAAGTGCGTGTTATGGACGGAGTGGTTAAACCTGGTGATAAGATTCAGCTCATGAGCAATGGCAAGACCTTTGATGTGACTGAGGTCGGAATTTTCACTCCGAAAGCAGTAGGGCGTGATTTCCTCGCGACTGGTGATGTTGGTTATATCGCAGCTTCTATTAAGACGGTTCAAGACACGCGTGTCGGAGATACAGTTACCTTGGCAACCAATCCTGCGGAAGAGCCATTACATGGCTACAAGCAAATGAATCCTATGGTCTTTGCAGGACTTTATCCAATTGAGTCAAACAAGTACAATGACCTTCGTGAAGCCCTTGAAAAATTGCAGCTCAACGATGCCAGCCTGCAGTTTGAACCAGAAACATCTCAGGCGCTTGGATTTGGTTTCCGTTGTGGATTCCTTGGACTTCTCCATATGGATGTTATCCAGGAACGTTTGGAGCGTGAGTTCAACATTGACCTCATCATGACAGCTCCGTCTGTTATCTATAAGGTTAACCAAACTGATGGTGAGTCTATGGATGTGTCTAACCCCTCTGAATTTCCAGATCCAACTAAGATTGCGACCATTGAAGAGCCTTATGTCAAGGCGCAAATCATGGTACCGCAGGAGTTTGTCGGAGCGGTTATGGAACTAGCTCAGCGCAAGCGTGGGGACTTTGTGACCATGGACTATATTGATGATAATCGTGTCAATGTCATCTATCAAATTCCACTTGCTGAAATTGTCTTTGACTTCTTTGATAAGCTCAAGTCTTCGACGCGTGGTTATGCAAGTTTTGACTACGAATTGTCAGAGTATCGTCCGTCTAAGCTAGTCAAAATGGATATCCTTCTCAATGGTGATAAGGTCGATGCCCTCAGCTTTATCGTTCACAAGGACTTTGCCTACGAACGTGGGAAACTCATTGTTGATAAGCTCAAGAAAATCATCCCTCGTCAACAATTTGAGGTACCAATCCAAGCAGCTATTGGGCACAAAATCGTGGCTCGTACTGATATCAAGGCCCTTCGTAAGAACGTACTTGCCAAGTGTTACGGTGGTGACGTTTCTCGTAAACGCAAACTCCTTGAAAAACAAAAAGCTGGTAAGAAACGGATGAAAGCTATCGGATCAGTAGAAGTCCCACAAGAAGCCTTCCTTAGCGTCTTAAGTATGGATGAAGAATAGAAATAAAAAACAAAACTCTTGAAGATTTTTCAAGAGTTTTTGCTTTAAATGAGAGCGAGTAAAATCATCAACTGACAAAATAGATCAGGTTAGAATTTGACAGAAGTCCATATTTTTCTTATAATGCAGATGGAAAGGTGGTAGGATGAAAAAATTATTAATTTTAGGTACTGTACTTACTGTTAGTGCTTTTTTAGCTTCATGCTCCAATAAATCGCAAACAGCAACCGAAGAAAATTCGACTGCGGTTGTTAGTTCTTCTAGCAGTCAGGAAACAAGTAGCTCTAGTTCTGCTGTTTCTGAAGCGAAAAAGGAAGAGACGCAAATCATCGGCTCGAATGAGTATGGCTTTGTCAAGGTACCCAAATCATGGGTTCGATTCCATGAAGTAGAAGGTGGAAATGATATACAGTATTGTGATGGAACAGATATCAACATTGTTACGCTGAATACCTTCAAGGCTGAGCAGTTTAATATCAGCGAAGAAGAATATGCTAAACTGGATGTTGTGACTGTCTCATCTAGTATTTTAACTTCTAAAGAACAAAGCTCTGATTTCAGTAAGGTTTGGGGCTCCAAATCGACCATTGGAGGCTATGAAGCCTATGTTGTCAATGCAATTGCTAAGTCAGGGAAATACCTCGTTACCTGGGTTTTCCGATCAAATGATGGTAAAATCCGCTATGTTTCACTTGAAGGGGATGGGGAAACTTTAAAAACAATCTTACCGATGATTGAAAGTAGCTGGTCAACTACTAAATCTGAATAAATGAAAAAAGAAGATCCTTGGTCTTCTTTTTATTTTTTTTACGAATAGATAGATGAGTAGAAAAAGAAATGGAGTTGTATATGAAGATCACAAACTATGAGATTTACAAATTGAGAAAAGCTGGGCTGAGCAATCAACAAATTTTAACAGTTCTTGAATACGATGAGACTGTAGATCAGGAGCTCTTGCTAGGTGATATTGCAGAAATATCTGGGTGTCGTAATCCTACTGTCTTTATGGAACGCTATTTCCAGATAGATGATGCACAGTTGGAGAAGGAGTTTCAGAAATTTCCATCCTTTTCTATTCTTGATGACTGTTATCCTTGGGATCTGAGTGAGATTTATGATGCTCCAGCGCTCTTGTTTTATAAAGGAAATCTAGACCTGTTGAAATTTCCAAAGGTTGCTGTTGTAGGGAGTCGTTCATGTTCTAGTCAGGGAGCAAAGTCGGTCCAGAAAGTCATTCAAGGTTTGGAAAACGAGTTAATCGTGGTCAGTGGTTTGGCCAAAGGGATTGATACGGCTGCCCATATGGCTGCACTCCAGAATGGAGGAAGAACAATTGCAGTGATTGGAACAGGATTGGATGTTTTTTATCCCCGCGCCAATAAACGTTTGCAGGAACACATTGGCAATCACCATTTGGTACTTAGCGAGTATGGACCTGGTGACGAGCCCTTGAAATTTCACTTTCCAGCTCGTAATCGCATCATTGCTGGCCTTTGCCGTGGTGTGATTGTAGCAGAGGCAAGGATGCGTTCTGGTAGTCTCATCACCTGTGAGCGAGCTATGGAGGAAGGTCGTGATGTCTTTGCCATTCCAGGAAACATTTTAGATGGCCATTCAGATGGCTGTCACCATCTGATCCAAGAGGGGGCAAAGCTGATTAGCAGTGGTCAAGATGTGTTGGCTGAGTTTGAATTTTAAGGAGAAATTTGTTCACTCAGATAAACTTTTCTTCTATATATAGGACTTAGGTCTTGACAGCTATAGAAAAATGGTTTACACTTTATAAAGTTTATTACTTTGAAAAGGTGTGATAGTGTGGCTACGGCAACAAAGAAGAAAAAATCAACAGTTAAAAAAAATCTAGTCATCGTGGAGTCGCCTGCTAAGGCGAAAACGATTGAGAAATATCTAGGCAGAAATTATAAGGTTTTAGCCAGTGTCGGGCATATCCGTGATTTGAAGAAATCCAGTATGTCAGTCGACATTGAAAATAACTATGAACCGCAGTATATCAATATCCGAGGCAAAGGCCCTCTCATCAATGATCTGAAAAAAGAAGCCAAAAAGGCCAATAAAGTCTTTCTGGCGAGTGACCCGGACCGTGAAGGAGAAGCAATTTCCTGGCATTTGGCTCACATTCTCAACTTGGATGAGAATGATGCCAACCGTGTAGTCTTTAATGAAATCACCAAAGACGCAGTAAAAAATGCCTTTAAAGAACCTCGCAAGATTGACATGGACTTGGTCGACGCCCAACAAGCTCGTCGAGTCTTAGACCGCTTGGTAGGGTATTCGATTTCGCCTATTTTGTGGAAAAAGGTCAAGAAGGGCTTATCAGCTGGACGCGTGCAGTCGGTTGCCCTTAAGCTCATCATTGACCGTGAAAATGAAATCAATGCCTTCCAACCAGAAGAATACTGGACAATTGATGGTGTCTTTAAGAAGGGAACCAAGCAATTTCAAGCTTCTTTCTATGGTATGAATGGCAAAAAGATGAAATTGACCACCAACGAAGAAGTCAAAGAAGTCTTGTCCCATTTGACTAGTAAAGATTTCACAGTAGACCAGGTAGATAAGAAAGAACGCAAACGCAATGCGCCCCTACCGTATACAACTTCAACCATGCAGATGGATGCTGCTAACAAAATCAATTTCCGTACTCGAAAGACTATGATGGTAGCCCAACAGCTCTATGAAGGGATCAATATTGGATCGGGCGTGCAAGGTTTGATTACCTATATGCGTACAGACTCGACTCGTATCAGTCCTGTGGCTCAGAACGAAGCAGCAAGCTATATTAACGACCGCTTTGGTAGCAAGTATTCCAAGCATGGTAGCAAGGTCAAGAATGCCTCAGGTGCTCAAGATGCCCACGAAGCCATTCGTCCATCTAGTGTCTTTAACACACCTGAAAGCATCGCTAAGTACTTGGACAAAGACCAGCTTAAGCTCTATACCCTTATCTGGAACCGTTTTGTGGCTAGCCAGATGACAGCTGCTATCTTTGATACCATGGCTGTCAAACTCTCTCAAAATGGAGTCCAATTCGCGGCAAATGGTAGTCAAGTTAAGTTTGATGGTTATCTTGCTATCTACAATGACTCTGACAAGAACAAAATGTTGCCAGATATGGCAGTAGGAGATGTGGTCAAACAGGTCAATAGCAAGCCAGAGCAACATTTCACTCAACCACCTGCTCGCTATTCGGAAGCGACTCTTATCAAGACCTTGGAAGAAAATGGAGTTGGACGTCCGTCAACCTACGCTCCGACCATTGAAACCATCCAAAAACGTTACTACGTTCGTCTGGCAGCCAAACGTTTTGAACCGACAGAACTGGGAGAAATTGTCAATAAACTCATTGTTGAATATTTCCCAGATATCGTCAATGTGACCTTCACAGCTGAGATGGAAGGGAAATTGGATGATGTCGAAGTTGGAAAAGAGCAGTGGCAACGGGTCATTGACGCCTTTTACAAACCATTCTCTAAAGAAGTAGCCAAGGCTGAAGCTGAAATGGAAAAAATCCAGATCAAGGATGAGCCAGCTGGATTTGACTGTGAAGTTTGTGGCAGTCCGATGGTGATTAAGCTCGGTCGTTTTGGTAAATTCTATGCTTGTAGCAATTTTCCAGATTGCCGTCATACACAAGCGATTGTCAAAGAGATTGGTGTCGAGTGTCCAAGCTGTCATCAAGGACAAATCATTGAACGCAAAACCAAGCGCAATCGTATCTTCTATGGTTGCAATCGTTACCCAGAATGTGAATTTACTTCCTGGGACAAACCAATTGGTCGTGACTGTCCAAAATGCGGACACTTCCTTGTGGAGAAAAAAGTCCGTGGTGGTGGTAAGCAGGTTGTATGTAGTAATGGCGACTACGAAGAGGAAAAAATTAAATAAAATGCAGAGTCCTGAAAATGAATTTCAGGCTCTTTTTTGTTGATGCTTGACAAATTTCCCCCTTGTATGCGAAACTAGAGGAAGAGTAATTTGTCTAGGAGAAATCATGCGTATTATTTATCTCAGTATCGGCTTTATTTCACTGGCTTTAGCTGTCATTGGGGTTGTCCTACCGCTTTTGCCAACAACCCCCTTTCTTTTGTTAGCGATCGCTTGTTTTTCTAAATCTTCTAAGCGTTTTGAAGACTGGCTTTATCATACAAAGCTTTATCAGACCTATGTAGCTGACTTTCGGGAAACCAAGTCAATAGCGCGAGAACGAAAGAAAAAAATCATCGTATCTATCTATATCTTGATGGGGATTTCTATTTATTTTGCCCCTCTTTTACCAGTCAAAATCGGTCTGGGAGCCTTGACTATCTTTATCACCTACTATCTCTTTAAAGTCATTCCTGACAAAGAATAGATAAAAATAGTAGTTATTTGCCTTGATAAAAATGAAAGCCTATTTAAAATAATATGATATAATAAATTTAAAGAAAACATCAAGGAGAATCAAATGATTTACGAATTTTGTGCTGAAAATGTGACCTTGCTAGAAAAAGCGATGCAGGCTGGAGCTCGTCGAATCGAACTTTGTGATAATCTAGCTGTAGGAGGAACAACACCTAGCTATGGAGTGACCAAGGCAGCGGTTGAACTGGCAGCTAACTACGATACGACCATTATGACTATGATTCGTCCTCGTGGTGGCGACTTTGTCTATACTGATCTTGAAATAGCGATCATGCTAGAAGACATTCGTTTGACTGCACAGGCTGGAAGTCAAGGGGTTGTATTTGGGACATTAACTGCTGATAAAAAGTTAGATAAGCCTAATCTTGAGAAGTTGATTGCCGCATCTAAAGGAATGGAAATTGTCTTTCACATGGCCTTTGATGAATTGAGTGATGAAGATCAGTTGGAAGCCATTGACTGGCTCAGCCAAGCCGGTGTCACTCGCATCTTAACTCGTGCTGGTGTGTCTGGAGACTCGCTAGAGAAACGTTTTGCTCATTATCACAGAATTTTGGAACATGCAGCTGGTAAAATTGAAATCTTACCAGGTGGTGGGATTGACTTGGACAACCGTCAAAACTTTATCGACCAGCTGGGCGTGACACAATTGCATGGAACCAAGGTTGTCTTTTAAAAAATAGAAAGGAACTGCTAGCTTTTGGTAGCAGTTTTCACTTATGTTTGAAATTTTTAAATCCTATCAGTTTAATAAAGAAAAAGCCCATGCCTATGGTTTTGTAGAAAATGGAGAAGTCTGGACCTATAGTTGCCAGATTTTGCAGGGTGACTTTTTCATGACAGTCTCTATCACTCCTGATAATGTGAGCTTTCAGGTTTTTGACCAGGAAACGGGTGACCTCTATCCTCAAGTACATATGGAAAGCATGCGTGGAAGTTTTGTTGCAAGTATCCGTGAGGCTTGTTTGGAGATTCTTTACCAGATTCGGAAGGCTTGCTTTGATGTGCAGGATTTTATCTGTCCTCAGACTAAGCGTATCATGGCTCAAGTTCAGGAAAAGTATGGTAATCAGTTGGAGTATCTGTGGGAAAAGTCTCCTGATACAGCTGTATTGCGTCATGAAGGCAACCAAAAGTGGTATGCTGTTGTGATGAGAATCCCATGGGATAAGCTGGAAAAGGGCAGAGAAGGGCTAGTTGAAGCAATCAATATTAAACACGACCAAGTAGCTGATTTTCTTTCACAAAAAGGCATTTATCCAGCCTTTCATATGAACAAACGCTACTGGCTTAGTATGGTACTTGATGATACTTTGTTAGATGAAATGGTACTGGAATTGATAGAAAGAAGTTGGAACTTAACCGTGAAAAAATAAGGAAAGTTACTTGACTTTTCAAATACTTTCAATTAGCAAAATATTCTTTACTGAAGAAATTTTCAGAAAATAATGGATTTTTTCTTGACAAGAGATTTTTCCTATGCTAAAATACTAAACAAGATATCAAACGAAGGAGAAAGTCAAACATGAAAACAGCTAAGTTTAATCAATTTGCTTTGTTGTTGAGGTACTCGGGCTAGTGCAAAAGCATTAGTCCTGTTTGGCTTACCAAGCGGGAGTAAATCAACATCTCGCTTGGGCTTCTGAGCGAGATGTTTTTTTAAAACCACATTTGGAAAAGGGGAAATCTTATGCGTAAAGTTGAATTTTTTGATACAAGCCTTCGTGATGGGGAACAAACACCTGGTGTTAACTTCTCAATAAAGGAAAAAGTTTCCATTGCAAGACAGCTGGAGAAATGGGGAATTTCTGTAATTGAAGCTGGTTTTCCGGCTGCTAGTCCAGATTCATTTATAGCCGTTCAAAAAATTGCTAGAGCCATGAAAAAAACAGCAGTGACAGGATTAGCTCGTTCTGTAAAATCTGATATTGATGCTTGTTATGAGGCGCTTAAGGATGCCAAGTATCCACAAATTCATGTCTTTATCGCTACCAGTCCGATTCACCGCAAGTATAAGCTAAATAAGAATAAGGAAGAGATTTTAGAAGCTATCAAGGAACATGTTTCTTATGCACGTTCTAAGTTTGAAATCGTCGAATTCTCTCCTGAAGATGCGACTAGAACAGAGTTGGATTTCCTCTTGCAAGTCGTTCAAACAGCGGTTGATGCAGGTGCATCTTATATCAATATCCCTGACACAGTTGGCTTTACGACTCCAGAAGAGTTTGCACGTATCTTTGATTACTTGACTGAAAATATTAAATCAGTTCATAAAGTTGTCTTTGGTGTCCACTGTCACGATGATCTCGGTATGGCAACTGCAAATACTTTGACAGCAATTAAACACGGTGCTGGACGTGTCCAGGGAACTATTAATGGTATCGGTGAACGCGCAGGTAATGTTGCTCTTGAAGAAGTAGCTGTTGCTTTGAAGATTCGCGAGGATTTCTTCCAAGCAACTAGTGATATTGTTTTGGATGAAACAATGAATACGTCAGAAATGGTTTCTCGCTTCTCTGGTATTCCAGTTCCAAAAAACAAGGCTGTCGTTGGTGGCAATGCCTTTTCTCACGAGTCTGGTATTCACCAAGATGGAGTCCTTAAAAATCCTCTCACTTATGAGATCATCACACCTGAATTGGTCGGTGTCAAGAGTAATAACCTTCCACTTGGTAAATTGTCTGGTCGCCACGCCTTTGTTGAGAAACTAAGAGAATTGGCTCTAGACTTTACAGAAGAGGATATCAAACCACTCTTCGCTAAGTTCAAGGCACTGGCGGACAAGAAACAAGAAATCACAGATGCAGATATTCGAGCTCTGGTAGCTGGAACCATGGTTGAAAACCCAGAAGGCTTCCACTTTGATGATTTACAACTTCAAACTCATGCAGATAATGACATTGAAGCTCTCGTTAGCCTGGCCAATATGGATGGTGAGAAAGTCGAATTCAATGCGACAGGGCAAGGTTCCGTTGAAGCGATCTTTAACGCTATCGATAAGTTCTTTAACCAATCTGTCCGCTTGGTGTCCTATACTATTGACGCGGTAACAGATGGTATCGATGCCCAGGCTCGTGTCTTGGTTACTGTTGAAAACAGAGATACAGAAACCATCTTTAACGCAGCAGGTCTTGACTTCGATGTATTGAAGGCTTCGGCTATTGCTTATATCAATGCCAATACTTTTGTTCAAAAAGAGAATGCAGGTGAGATGGGGCATAGCGTTTCCTACCGAGACATGCCTAGTGTGTAAAGGAGATGGCTATGACAAAGAAAATAGTAGCTCTAGCAGGGGATGGAATCGGTCCAGAAATCATGGAAGCTGGTTTAGCAGTTCTAGAAGCTCTAGCTTCAAAAACAGGTTTTGACTATGAGATTGATAGACGACCTTTTGGAGGTGCAGGTATTGATGCTGCGGGGCATCCCTTACCTGATGAAACCCTCAAGGCATGTAGAGAAGCAGATGCTATTCTCCTTGCGGCTATCGGTAGTCCCCAGTATGATGGGGCGGCAATTCGGCCTGAACAAGGCTTGCTAGCTCTTCGTAAGGAACTCAATCTCTATGCCAATATTCGGCCTGTAAAAATCTTTGATAGTCTCAAGCATTTATCACCACTTAAACCAGAACGAATTGCTGGTGTAGACTTTGTCGTGGTGCGTGAGTTGACAGGTGGTATTTACTTTGGGGATCATATCCTTGAAGAGCGAAAAGCGCGTGATATCAACGACTACAGCCACGAAGAAGTAGAGCGGATTATTCGCAAGGCATTTGAAATTGCAAGAAGTCGCAGAAAAATCGTTACTAGTATCGATAAGCAAAATGTTCTAGCGACTTCAAAACTCTGGCGGAGAGTAGCTGAGGAAGTCGCTCAGGATTTCCCAGATGTAACCTTGGAACACCAGTTGGTGGACTCAGCTGCCATGCTCATGATTACCAATCCTGCTAAGTTTGATGTCATCGTGACGGAGAATCTCTTCGGGGATATTCTATCAGATGAATCAAGCGTTCTATCTGGCACACTTGGTGTCATGCCATCTGCTAGTCATTCTGAAAAAGGTCCAAGCCTCTACGAACCCATTCATGGTTCGGCACCTGATATTGCAGGTCAAGGAATTGCCAATCCTATCTCTATGATTTTGTCAGTTGCCATGATGCTAAGAGACAGCTTTGGACGTTGTGAGGATGCGGAGCGTATTGAGCGTGCTGTTGAAGCTAGTTTAGCGGCTGGCATTTTAACAAGAGATATTGGAGGACAGGCTTCGACCAAGGAAATGACAGAAGCCATCATTGAAAGATTATGAAGATAAATGAAGGAATCACGCTTGCCCTCTTGATTTGGAATTTGCTGATTTTCTTGATTTATGGCATTGACAAATCCAAGGCAAGAAGAGGTGCTTGGCGCGTCCCAGAGAAAATCTTACTCATTTTAGCCTTTACTTGTGGTGGTTTCGGTGCCTGGTTGGCAGGAATGACCTTTCACCACAAGACTAGAAAATGGTATTTTAAAACAGTTTGGTTTCTCGGGATGGTGACCACACTAGTAGCCTTATATTTTATTTGGAGGTAATGGATGGCAGGAAAATCGATTTTTGATAAATTATGGGACCGTCATGTCATCACAGGAGAAGAAGGGCAACCCCAACTCATGTATGTGGATCAGCACTATATTCATGAAGTGACCAGTCCCCAAGCATTTCAAGGATTACGAGATGCAGGTCGCAGATTGAGACGACCAGACTTGACATTTGGGACCTTTGATCACAATGTACCAACCGTCAATATCTACGATATTCGAGATGTTATTTCTAAGGCTCAAATTGATAAGCTCGCTGAAAATGTTGAGGAGTTTGGGATTGAACATGCGGCCCACGGTTCTGAAAAGCAGGGCATCGTTCACATGGTTGGTCCAGAAACAGGACGGACGCAACCAGGAAAATTCATCGTCTGTGGAGATAGCCACACAGCTACTCACGGAGCTTTCGGAGCTATCGCCTTTGGGATTGGGACCAGTGAGGTCGAGCATGTCTTTGCTACCCAGACACTCTGGCAAGTTAAACCCAAGAAAATGCTGGTAGAATTCACTGGTGTTCCTCAGAAAGGAGTTTATTCTAAGGATTACATTCTTGCCTTAATTGCCAAGTATGGTGTTGCTTGTGGTGTAGGATATGTTGTGGAATATCGTGGAGAAGCCATTGATGCACTGACCATGGAAGAGAGGATGACCATCTGTAATATGTCCATCGAGTTTGGTTCGAAGATGGGAATTATGAATCCAGACCAGACTACCTATGACTATCTCAAGGGACGGGAATGCGTTCCCGAAGCTTTTGAGGAGGCGGTTGCTGACTGGAAGACGCTTGTCAGCGATGAGGATGCCATCTATGATAAGGTTATCCAGATGGATGTCTCAGACTTGGCTCCTATGGTGACTTGGGGAACCAATCCTGCTATGGGCGTTGACTTTGACAGTAGCTTCCCAGAAATTAAGGATATGAATGATGAACGTGCTTATCATTACATGGACTTGGAGCCTGGTCAAAAGCCAGCGGATATTGAACTAGGCTATATTTTTATCGGGTCTTGTACCAATGCTCGGCTCAGTGACTTGCAACTGGCTGCTCGATTTGTCAAAGGGAAGAAAATAGCTCCCAACTTAACGGCTATCGTGGTTCCAGGTTCTCGTCCTGTCAAACGAGCTGCTGAAAAGTTGGGCTTGGATAAGGTTTTCCTAGATGCTGGCTTTGAGTGGCGAGACCCAGGTTGCTCTATGTGCCTAGGGATGAATCCTGACAAGGTCCCTGATGGGGTTCACTGTGCCTCAACCAGTAACCGCAACTTTGAAGACAGACAGGGATTTGGTGCTAAAACCCATCTCTGCAGTCCAGCTATGGCAGCGGCGGCAGCCATCGCAGGGCGCTTCGTAGATGTTCGGCAAATGCCAGAGGCCCAGTAAGGAGAGGATATGGAGAAATTTACAGTTTATACGGGAACGACCGTTTCTCTCATGAATGATAACATCGACACCGACCAAATTCTACCCAAGCAGTTTCTCAAGTTAATTGATAAAAAAGGCTTTGGTAAGTATCTTATGTATGCTTGGCGTTATCTAGACGATAACTACACCGAGGACCCAGACTTTGTCTTTAACCGACCTGAATACCGAAAAGCCAGTATCCTCATTTCAGGGGATAATTTTGGGGCAGGTTCTTCAAGGGAACACGCAGCTTGGGCTCTAGCCGACTATGGTTTTAAGGTCGTGATTGCAGGTTCTTTTGGGGATATTCATTACAATAATGAACTCAATAATGGCATGTTGCCCATTGTTCAGCCTAGGGAGGTTAGAGAGAAACTAGCCCAGCTAAAACCAAGTGACCAGGTAACTGTGGACTTGGAACAACAAAAAATCATCTCACCAGTTGGAGAATTCACTTTCGAAATAGATAGCGAATGGAAACACAAGCTCTTAAATGGTTTGGATGATATCGGAATTACTTTGCAGTATGAAGATTTGATTGCTGCTTATGAAAAACAACGACCAGCCTACTGGCAGGAATAGAAAAATAGAAAAGGAACTATAGAACTATGACAAAACACATTCAATGGAACGGGACACTTTCACAAGAAGGCTATGACATTTTAAAAGGTGAGGGAGGTTGCATCGTTTGCCCTACAAAAGTTGGTTACATTATCATGACGAGCGATAAGGCAGGTCTTGAACGCAAATTTGAAGCCAAAGAGCGTAACCGTAACAAACCAGGTGTTGTACTTTGTGGAAGCATGGATGAACTTCGCGCTTTAGCACAACTCAACCCAGAAATTGAAGCCTTCTACCAAAAACATTGGGACGAAGATATTCTCCTAGGTTGTATCCTTCCTTGGAAACCAGAAGCTTTTGAAAAACTCAAAGCATATGGTGATGGCCGTGAAGAACTCATGACTGACGTTCGTGGTACTAGCTGTTTTGTCATCAAGTTTGGTAAAGCTGGTGAACAGTTGGCTGCTAAACTTTGGGAAGAAGGCAAGATGGTCTACGCCTCATCAGCCAACCCATCTGGTAAAGGAAACCGTGGTAAGGTAGAAGGTATCGGAGAAAGGATCGAAGGAGCAGTGGACCTTGTCATCGAGGCAGATGACTATGTGGCATCCATCCAACCGGACAAAACAATCGAAACGCGCTACGAGCAAGGTGTGATGGTCTCTATGGTCGATAAAGATGGCAAACTCATCCCAGAACAAGGAGGAGCCCGTTCAATCTCACCAGCACCAGTTGTTATCCGCAAAGGACTTGACATTGATAAAATCATGATGCATCTATCTGATACCTTTAACTCATGGGATTATCGTCAAGGTGAGTATTATTAAGATTGAAAAGAAGTCTAGCGTTAAGAGTCATTGAAGCTCTTTACACTGGGCTTTTTCTTTAGAAATTCTTTTCATTTTCCATAGGATATGATATTCTATATGTGAAATATATAGTTTTTTATTCGAACATTATTATAAAAGGAGTAAGATTGATGGATAAAAGAAAGCTTGGCTTGGAAGATTTTTATGCTTGGTACCAAGAAAATAAAATAAGATTAAGAGAAGATGCATCTAAGTATAGTATTTACAATGAACAATTACGTGAAGAATTTCTTAAAGAATGGCCACTTGATAGAATTTTAACCATGTCTATTGATGATTATGTTATTGGGAAAGGTGCTAAAAGTAATTCTTTTTGCTATAGTCTTGAGAGGGGGAAATACAAATCTTTATTTTTAGGTATTGGAGGAGGAGGCTCTTCAAAATTTGGTATTTATTGGAATGAGGATACCCAAAGCTATAAAAATCAAGCTAATAAAATCATTCCTATATCTGAATTGGAGCAACGTTTTAATAAACTAAAAAGAGATCTGTATCAGATTATTCAAATCGGTAGTAAACTCGATTTTGACAATCCTATATTTGATATGAAAAAGTCAACAAATGAATTTATTGGTCGTTCTGCTGTGGTGACAAAACTACTTTGTATTTATTCTGAGAACCATTCTTTTTTAGGAGTAAATATGAATAGTCAGAATGAATTTTGGAATAGGTTGATTCCTCAAAGTAATCAAGGAGGACCCTATCGTCAGAATCATGAGATTTGTAAACTATTTTCTAAAACCTATCCTGAACTAGAATCTTCAATTTTGGGTAGTGTTTTATTTGAATATTCAAAAGATTTTATAGACAGTGATAATAAGCAAGGAGAGAAAGAAATGTCTGAACAAAATAGTATTCATCATCCCTTGAGTAATATCTTATTACAATCCAAAAACCTCATTCTTCGTGGTGCTCCTGGCACAGGAAAAACTTATCTTGCTAAAGAAATTGCTAAAGAATTAACGGGTGGCAACGAAGACCAAATCGAATTTGTACAATTTCACCCTTCCTATGATTATACGGATTTTGTAGAGGGGTTGAGACCGGTATCAAATGGGGATGGAGCTATTGAGTTTAGGCTAGAAGATGGTATCTTTAAGAAGTTTTGTCAGAAGGCTAAAGAAGCTCAGAAAACTGGAGGCAAAGATAATTTTGAGGAAGCGTGGGATCTTTATCTTGAATATGTAAATAGCAGAGATGAAAAAGAATATTTGACAGAATTTTCCTATCTCACAGTAAATAGTAGAAATAGTTTTAATATCAATTATGAAACTAAAGCCCAAGGAACTTGCTTAACAAAATCTTATGTTTATGAACTCTATAAAGATGAAAAATATCTGAAACAGCCTTATTATCGTAATCAAGGAAAAAAAGTCCTAGAAACTTTAAAGAAAAGATTTGGTCTGAAAGATTATATTTCTCCAACAGAGATTGACACAGACAAGAAATTTGTTTTCATCATCGATGAGATCAATCGTGGGGAAATTTCTAAGATTTTTGGTGAACTCTTTTTCTCTATTGACCCTGGTTATCGTGGTGAAAAGGGAAGTGTTTCTACCCAATATGCTAATTTACATGAGACTGATGAGAAATTTTATATCCCTGAAAATGTCTATATCATCGGAACTATGAATGATATTGACCGATCAGTGGATACCTTTGATTTTGCTATGCGTCGTCGTTTCCGTTTTGTTGAAGTTACTGCCGAGAGTCAAGTTGGTATGCTTGATGAGGTGCTTGGTGATAAAGCCGAAGAAGCAAAAACTCGTCTAAGAAACTTGAATGCTGCTATCGAAAACGTTCAAGAGCTAAATAGTCATTATCATATCGGACCAAGTTATTTCCTTAAGTTGAAGGATGTAGACTTTGACTATGAAATACTCTGGTCAGATTACCTCAAACCTCTTTTGGAAGATTACTTACGAGGTTCTTATGAAGAATCTGAAACTCTGGAAACATTGAAAAAAGCATTTAATCTGACAAAAAAAGAGCAAACAGTTCAGCAAGATACTGGTGATGATAATGCGGATAACTGATAATCAGCATAAAATTGCTAAAGAAGACTTTGTAGCAGAATATCCCAAACTAAGTCAAGCCCTTCTTGATAGAACACTGGATAACCTTTCTATAGAGGACAGTATCTTTATTTTCCCAAATGATTTAAAGAATTCTTCTGACTTAGAAAGGGATCAAAAAATCTTTGAAACGTTCAATCAGGAAGTTAAGACTGGGAATGTGATTGGTTTTCTTGGATATGGTCAGGAAAGATTAACGATTTCCTCTCGTTTTTCTGATGAAAGTAACGACCATTTTTTGCATTATCTTTTACAAAAGGTTTTCAATATCAATCTGACTAGTTTGGATGTTGGTCTATCTCCAGAGGATAAACTCTATCAGCTTTTGATTTACCTCTTTCCAAAATATCTGCAAGCTGCTCTCCGAAAAAGTCTTTATAAGGAATACCAGCGATTTTTCCATAACGATAGTCATGTGAAGGGTGTACTAGATGTTGGAAATCATCTGAAAAAAAATCTTCCTTTTATGGGAAATATTGCCTATACAACAAGAGAGTTCACCTATGATAATCCACTCATGCAGTTGATACGGCATACGATTGAGTACATAAAGAATCAGAAAGGTTTCGGAGTTCTGCTCGATAGTAATCGTGAAAATATGACAGAAATTACTCGTGTAACCTCATCTTATAAACTAGCTGATCGTTCCAAGATTATCAGAATGAATAAAATCAAACCCATCCGACACGCCTACTTCAGAGAGTATAGAAAATTACAGGAACTCTGCTTGATGATTCTGAGTAGAGAAAAACATGGTCTTGGTCCTCAATCTCAAAGGGTACATGGTATTCTCTTTGATGTTGCCTGGCTTTGGGAAGAGTATGTCTACACCTTGTTGCCAAAATGTTTTGTACATCCCAGAAATAAGGATAAGACGGATGGAATTTCAGTATTTTCTGTTGGGAAACGAAAAGTATATCCAGATTTTTATGACAGAGAACGAAAGATTGTTCTAGATGCAAAATATAAAAAACTGGAGTTTACTGAAAAGGGAATTAACCGCGAGGACTTGTTCCAGCTGATTTCCTATTCTTATATTTTAAAAGCTGAGAAAGCTGGACTGATTTTTCCTAGTATGGAGCAGTCAATAAATAGTGAAATAGGAGAAGTAGCTGGTTATGGAGCTCAATTGAAGAAGTGGTCTATCCAAATCCCTCAGAATGCTTCATCTTACAATGAATTTTGTAAAATGATGGAAAACTCAGAAGAAAATTTTAAAGCGATTATTGATGAAGAAGTGGGGAGAAAATAGTCTCTTCACTTTTTTCGCTATTTATATAAGCAATTCCCGAACGATATAATTTGATTATTAAAAATATTTGACAAAAAACTGTACTTTGGTTTATAATAAGTCAAGGAAACGTCGGTTAAAGGCGTAGGGGTGCGCAAGCATAGGTAGGTCATTACAAAAGAAACGAGACATCGATATGTTAAATGAATTTCCAATTTTTGATTACGAAGATATTCAGTTGATCCCAAATAAATGTGTCATTAAAAGCCGTGCAGAAGCAGACACAAGCGTCACACTTGGAAATCACACTTTCAAACTACCTGTTGTACCTGCAAATATGCAGACGATTTTGGATGAGAACGTAGCAGAGCAACTGGCTAAAGGTGGCTACTTTTACATTATGCATCGTTTTGATGAGGCTGGGCGCATTCCTTTTATCAAACGCATGCACGATCAAGGACTCATTGCTTCTATTTCAGTCGGTGTCAAGGATTACGAGTATGATTTTGTTAGCCAACTCAAGGCTGATGCTCCTGAGTATATCACGATTGATATTGCTCATGGTCATGCGGATAGCGTGATTTCTATGATTCAACACATCAAGAAAGAATTACCAGATACTTTTGTCATTGCTGGCAATGTGGGGACACCAGAAGCTGTTCGTGAATTGGAAAATGCCGGTGCGGATGCAACAAAGGTTGGAATCGGTCCTGGTAAGGTTTGTATTACCAAGGTCAAGACAGGTTTTGGTACAGGTGGTTGGCAGTTGGCTGCCCTACGTTGGTGTGCCAAGGCTGCGCGTAAACCAATCATCGCTGATGGTGGGATTCGTACTCATGGTGATATTGCCAAGTCTATCCGTTTCGGTGCTAACATGGTCATGGTTGGTTCCCTCTTTGCAGGACACATCGAAAGCCCAGGAAAGACGATTGAAGTCGATGGCGAACAGTTCAAAGAATATTATGGTTCAGCTTCTCAATACCAAAAAGGAGCCTATAAAAACGTGGAAGGCAAACGCATTTTGCTTCCTGCCAAAGGGCATCTGCAAGAGACTCTTACTGAAATGGAGCAAGACTTGCAAAGTGCTATTTCCTACGCAGGTGGACGCAAGGTTGCGGACCTCAAACACGTTGATTATGTTATCGTGAAAAACTCTATCTGGAACGGGGATGCATCCCACTAATGGACGCTTAGTCTACCCATAAAAAACTTGTTATTAGAGCAAATTTCTGTTATAATAAGACAAGTTTCCACCCTTAGTGTAATGGATATCACGTAAGATTCCGGTTCTTGAGATGGGGGTTCGATTCCCTCAGGGTGGATGTAAATAGCCTATGAAAGCCTTAAATAAGGCTTTTTTCTTTGTCTCGCCCCAAGTTTGCTCCTAAAATTGAAAAGTTTGTTCTAAAAAATGTTCAAATCCCCTTCACTCCCGTTTTAAAGTGACTCAGGGGGCTTTTTTTGTTATAATAAAAGAGACTGTTATCAGTTAGAAAGAGGTTGGTATGAAAGAATTACAAACTGTACTAAAGAAGCGTTTTGCAATCGAATTTGCAGACAAAAACTTACTGGAAACGGCCTTTACTCATACGAGTTATGCCAATGAGCACCGCCTCTTAAAAATTTCACACAATGAGCGCTTGGAATTTTTAGGAGACGCTGTTCTGCAATTATTGATTTCAGAATATCTGTATAAAAAATATCCTAAGAAACCAGAGGGAGATTTGTCTAAACTCCGTGCTATGATTGTCCGTGAGGAGAGTTTGGCTGGTTTTGCGCGTGATTGCCAGTTTGATCAGTTTATCAAGCTAGGAAAAGGGGAAGAAAAGTCTGGTGGGCGCAATCGTGACACCATTCTTGGAGATGCCTTTGAAGCCTTTTTGGGAGCATTGCTTTTGGACAAGGATGTTGCTAGAGTAAAAGAGTTCATCTATCAGGTCATGATTCCCAAGGTTGAAGCAGGTGACTTTGAAATGATTAAGGATTACAAGACACACCTGCAAGAGTTGCTCCAGGTCAATGGCGATGTGGATATTCGCTACCAGGTGACCTCTGAGACGGGGCCTGCCCATGATAAGGTTTTTGATGTAGAAGTTCTGGTTGAGGGCAAGAGTATCGGAAAAGGTCAAGGCCGTTCTAAAAAATTGGCAGAACAAGAGGCCGCCAAAAATGCAGTTGAGAAAGGGCTGGATTCATGTATTTAAAGGAGATTGAGATTCAGGGATTCAAGTCCTTTGCTGACAAGACCAAGGTCGTCTTTGATCAAGGTGTGACAGCTGTCGTTGGGCCCAATGGTTCTGGGAAGTCAAATATTACAGAAAGTCTGCGATGGGCCTTGGGGGAGTCTAGTGTCAAGAGCCTTCGTGGAGGCAAGATGCCCGACGTTATCTTTGCTGGAACTGAAAGCCGCAAACCACTCAATTATGCCTCTGTTGTCGTGACTTTGGACAATGAAGATGGCTTTATCAAGGATGCGGGGCAAGTCATTAAGGTAGAACGCCATATCTACCGTAGTGGAGATAGCGAGTATCGAATTGATGGCAAGAAAGTTCGCTTGCGTGATATTCATGACCTCTTCTTGGATACAGGTTTGGGGCGGGATTCCTTCTCCATCATTTCCCAAGGGAAGGTTGAGGAAATTTTTAATTCCAAGCCCGAAGATCGCCGAGCTATTTTTGAAGAAGCTGCTGGAGTTTTAAAATATAAGACTCGTCGAAAAGAGACAGAAAGCAAACTGCAACAAACTCAAGACAATCTCGACCGCTTAGAAGACATTATCTACGAGTTGGACAATCAAATCAAGCCCCTTGCAAAACAAGCCGAGAATGCTCGCAAGTTTCTAGAATTGGATGGTCAACGCAAGGCGATTTACTTGGATGTACTGGTTGCTCAAATCAAGGAAAACAAGACTGAACTAGAGTTAACAGAAGAAGAGCTAACGCAAGTTCAGGAACTTTTGACTAGCTATTACCAAAAGCGTGAAGAGTTAGAAGAGGAAAATCAAACTCTTAAAAAGAAACGCCAAGATCTCCAAGCTGAAATGGCTAAAGACCAAGGAAGCTTAATGGATTTGACTAGTTTGATCAGTGACTTAGAGCGAAAACTAGCCCTATCCAAACTGGAATCTGAGCAAGTAGCCCTTAATCAACAAGAAGCGCAAGCCCGTTTGGCGACTTTGGAAGATAAGAGAAAGGCTCTAAGTAAGGAAAAGGCTGAAAAAGAAGCGAACTTAGAACAGTTAGAGGAAAGTCTAGCTGAAAACAACAAGGAACTCAATCGTTTAGAAGCGGAGTTGCTAGCTTTTTCAGATGATCCTGACCAGATGATTGAGCTCTTGCGTGAACGTTTTGTGGCGCTTTTACAAGAAGAAGCGGATGTCTCAAACCAACTGACCCGCATCGAGAATGAGTTGGAAAACAGTCGTCAACTCTCTCAAAAACAAGCAGATCAACTTGAGAAATTAAAAGAACAACTGGCTACAGCTAAAGAAAAGGCCAGTCAACAGCAGGCTGAGCTTGAAACTGCCAAGGAGCAGGTTCAGAAATTATTGGCTGACTACCAAGCTAGTGCCAAGGAGCAAGAGGAGCAGAAAGTTTCTTTCCAAGCCCAGCAGAGCCAACTCTTTGACCGTCTGGACAGTCTCAAAAACAAGCAGGCTAGAGCCCAGAGTTTGGAAAACATCCTAAGAAATCATAGTAATTTTTATGCGGGTGTTAAGAGTGTTCTTCAAGAAAAAGCCCGTCTTGGTGGGATCATTGGTGCAGTCAGTGAACATTTGACCTTTGATGTGCATTATCAAACTGCCCTAGAAATTGCGCTTGGAGCTAGCAGTCAGCACATCATTGTAGAAGATGAGAAAGCAGCAACTAAGGCGATTGATTTCCTCAAACGTAATAGAGCTGGTCGTGCAACCTTTCTTCCTTTGACAACGATCAAGGCTCGTACCATTTCTAGTCAGAATCAAGATGCTATCGCCTCAAGTCCAGGATTTCTGGGTATGGCAGATGAGTTGGTGTCGTTTGATAAGAGATTAGAAGCCATTTTCAAGAACTTGCTAGCTACGACGGCTATCTTTGATACTGTAGAACATGCGCGTGCCGCAGCTCGTCAAGTTCGTTATCAGGTTCGTATGGTGACGCTGGATGGGACAGAGTTGCGTACAGGTGGTTCCTACGCGGGTGGTGCCAATCGTCAAAACAACAGTATTTTCATCAAGCCAGAACTGGAGCAATTACAAAAAGAAATTGCTAAAGAAGAAGCTGACTTGCGGTCAGAAGAAGCGAGTTTGAAGACCTTGCAAGATGAGATGGCGGTATTGGCAGAAAGATTAGAAGCTATCAAATCTCAGGGTGAGCAAGCTCGCATTCAGGAACAAGGTTTGTACCTCGCCTGTCAACAAACCAATCAGCAGGTCGAAGAACTGGAAACGCTTTGGAAACTTCAAGAAGAGGAATTAAATCGTCTTTCTGAAGGAGATTGGCAAGCGGACAAGGAAAAATGCCAAGAGCGCCTTGCTACTATCGCCAGTGAAAAGCAAAATCTGGAAGCTGAGATTGAAGAAATTAAGTCTAACAAAAACGCTATTCAAGAACGTTATCAAAACTTGCAGGAACAGATTTCTCAAGCGCGCTTGCTTAAGTCAGAACTGCAAGGACAGAAGCGGTACGAAGTTACTGATATTGAACGCCTAGGCAAGGAACTGGATAATCTGGATATCGAGCAAGAGGAAATCCAGCGTCTCCTCCAAGAAAAGGTTGATAATCTTGAGAAAGTGGATACGGATTTGCTAAGTCAGCAGGTGGAAGAGGCCAAAACTCAGAAAACAAACCTCCAACAAGGTTTGATTCGTAAGCAGTTTGAGTTGGATGATATCGAAGGCCAGCTGGATGATATTGCCAGCCATTTGGACCAGGCTCGTCAGCAGAATGAGGAGTGGATTCGTAAACAAACACGTGCTGAAGCCAAAAAGGAAAAGGTCAGCGAACGCTTGCGCTATCTACAAGCTCAATTAACTGACCAGTACCAGATCAGCTACACTGAAGCTCTAGAAAAGGCTCATGAACTGGAAAATCTAACTCTGGCGGAGCAAGAGGTTAAGGATTTAGAGAAGGCTATTCGCTCGCTGGGTCCTGTCAACTTAGACGCTATAGACCAGTACGAAGAAGTTCACAATCGTCTTGATTTCCTCAATAGCCAACGAGACGATATTTTGTCTGCGAAAAACCTACTCCTTGAGACCATCACAGAGATGAATGATGAGGTTAAGGAGCGCTTCAAATCAACCTTTGAGGCTATTCGTGAGTCCTTTAAAGTGACCTTTAGACAGATGTTTGGCGGTGGTCAGGCAGACTTGATATTGACCGAAGGCGATCTTTTAACAGCTGGTGTGGAGATTTCTGTTCAACCACCAGGTAAGAAAATCCAATCTCTCAACCTCATGAGTGGTGGGGAAAAAGCCCTATCGGCTCTGGCTCTGCTCTTCTCAATCATCCGTGTTAAGACCATTCCTTTTGTTATCTTGGACGAGGTAGAGGCAGCGCTGGACGAAGCCAATGTCAAACGTTTTGGGGATTACCTTAACCGCTTTGACAAGGATAGTCAGTTTATCGTCGTAACCCACCGTAAGGGGACGATGGCGGCAGCGGACTCTATCTATGGAGTTACCATGCAAGAATCAGGTGTTTCTAAGATTGTTTCGGTTAAGTTAAAAGATTTAGAAGAAACAATAGACTAGTTACCAAACGATAGCATCTCTTAGGAGGTGCTATTTTTTAAAACTAAAGCCCTAAATTTTCTCTTACGGTCAGTTCAGACGCAAAAAATGACATTTGGGATTTCCTCTTAGCGAAAAGACTTTCTCTATGATATAATAGTTTCATGATTACAACAGTACCTATTAAGAACGAAAAAGATATTGCAGTACCAGGTAATACAGTCCTTGTACTAGGTTATTTTGATGGCATCCACAAGGGGCATCAGAAACTTTTTGAAGTGGCCAGCAAGGCTTCGATGAAGGATTATCTGCCAGTTGTCGTGATGACCTTTACAGAGTCGCCAAAACTTGCCTTGCAACCTTACCAACCTGAGCTTATGCTCCATATCGTCAATCACGAGGAACGGGAGCACAAGATGAAGTGGCATGGGGTAGAGGCTCTCTTCTTACTTGACTTTAGTAGCAAATTTGCTAGTCTAACGGGTCAAGAATTCTTTGATACCTATGTTCGAGCTTTAAAACCAGCTATTATTGTAGCAGGATTTGACTATACTTTTGGCTCTGATAAGAAAACTGCGGATGAACTGAAGGATTATTTTGATGGAGAGATCATCATTGTTCCTCCAGTTGAGGATGAAAAGGGCAAGATTAGTTCTACACGGATTCGTCAGGCTATTCTTGATGGAGATGTCAGGGAAGTCAATCAACTGCTCGGCACACCTCTCCCATCTCGTGGAATGGTCGTTCATGGAAATGCACGAGGGCGTACTATTGGTTATCCAACAGCCAATCTGGTCCTAAGAGATCGAACCTATATGCCAGCGGACGGTGTTTACGTAGTCGATGTCGAGGTACAACGTCATAGATATCGTGGAATGGCAAGTGTTGGAAAAAATGTTACCTTTGATGGTGAAGAACCACGTTTTGAAGTCAATATTTTCGACTTTTCAGACGATATTTACGGTGAGACAGTTATGGTCTACTGGCTGGACCGTGTCCGAGATATGGTCAAATTTGACTCCGTAGAGGAACTGGTAGACCAACTCCAGAAAGACGAAGAGATTGCTCGAAACTGGAAGGATGGAGAGTAAGAGTTTGCTATCAATTCGAAAGAGAAGGTAGAATGAAATTCATATAATGGACAAAAAAAGTAGCCTGCAAAGGCTACTCTTTTTAAAACACACGATAGACATAAGGATTTTCTGGTTTGTCTACTTTTGTGAAACTCTCAACTTCCAGTGTTGGGAGTTTTTGTTTGAGTTCTTTATGATAGTGGAGGGTCAGGGTTCCCCTAGCGGTAATCCAGGTATTGTCAGGATACTGGCGTGAGTTTCCCTTGGTCAAGAGTCCGTATACACCAGAGTCTGCGATACAGTGGATGATCCCAAATCGAAAGAGGAACTGCCTATCTGGATGACTAGGATCGTTATAGACAAAGCCTGTAAACTCGATTTGCTTTCCTTCAAACTCTTGTGGATAGTCATAGAGAACTTCCATGACTTCCATATAGTTTTCATCAGTGATTTGAATGGTTGGTTGGGTGAGGTATTTGTCAGCTGTAGACCTCATTTCCTTTTCATAAGCAGATTTGGAAAAATAGGTACTGGTATCGGGTTTGAGGTATTGACTGGATGTTCCTTCGCTTTCCTGAATGGCTGTGTTGATTCCCTCAGCAAGTGGGAAATGATATCCTTTGGCAGATACGGTTCTCGAGTCCAAACTTACCGTCGGAAAGGCAACTCCAATCAATAGAGGTAGTGACAGTAACAGGATGCTGATTCGTCTAGATCGGCGACTTTCTAAATGGCTGTGAGAATTGATTTTCTTGATCCAGATATAGAATTGGACCAGAGCCAATAGAAGAGAAAGGAGCATTGAAATATAGACTAGATAGGAATAGTGGAGGTTGATGTAGTGACTGAGCTTGCCAGATAGCTGCAGATAAAGGGTCAGAGCAAAATAACCTAGTAGAATGATAAATCGGATCATAGCATCACCCCCAAAATGTAAGAATAAAGCAAGACAAGCACTGTCACGATGCCCATGAATTGCCAGATGAAGCGTGCTTTGAGATAGTGTTTCATCATGAGGAGATTTTTGATATCAAGCATGGGGCCAATGACGAGAAAAGCAAGGACTGGCGCTAGGCCGAAGCTCGAGAGGAGAGAAGCTCCGATAAAGGCGTCCGCCTCGCTACAAAGAGAGAGGAGAAAGGCTAGAAACATGAGCAAGAGAATCGCAAGGACTGGACTTGCGCTGATAGAGGTCAAGATCCGAGTCGGGACATAGACCTGCACGATAGCCGCAAAGAGACAGCCAAAGACCAAGTAACGCCCCATATCGAAAAACTCATCAATAGCTTGTATAAATACCTGAAAGACTTTTCTAGCGGGACTCAAGTGTGAAAAGTCATGTTCATGGCAAGCGATAGGATTCTCTTTTTGAATGGGTTCCTTCCAGAAAAATCCTAGGAAAATTCCAAGCACCAAAGCAATCACAATAGCTCCCATCGCTCGCAAGAAGGCAAGTTTTATTGAATTGCCAAAGGCAGAATAAGTAGCAAAAAGAACGATAGGATTGATAATGGGAGCAGTCACCAGAAAGGGAACGGCCGTGTAGCTGGGCACCTTCTTTTCCAGAAAACGATTGATAATCGGAACGATTCCACATTCGCAAGAAGGAAAGAGAAAGCCAATGAAGGTACCAAAAAAGATCCTTCCCCAACGATTGCGAGGAAGAAGCCTATAAACTTTATCAGGCGTGATATAGACCTCAATCAATACCGAAATAAGACTCCCAATCAGGACAAAGGGAAGGGCTTCAATCATGATGGAGAGAAAAATAGCCCCGGCTTGTAAGATGCTAGGAGGAAGAGATTGGAAAACAGTCATCTATTTTTTCTTCTCAACTTTTTCTTTTTTGTCTTTGTCATCTGGGAAAGTGACCTGTGTTAAGTCAGGAAGTTTGGCGAATTCCTCAAACATCTTGTCCAAGTCATCGGTTTTTGTAAATTTAACAGCCATGGGCCTACCTCTTTTCTACATTCTACCTCTATTATACTATTATTTTGTGGAAAAGGGATTATTTTGATAATCAAAGATGCAAAAATAGGTAAGGCAAAACAAGAGCTGTTCCTTATGGTATAATAGATTTATGGATAAAAAATATGAAAAAATCTCCCAAGATTTGGGTGTAACCTTAAAGCAAATCGATACTGTTCTAAGTTTGACGGCTGAGGGGGCGACGATTCCCTTCATCGCGCGTTATCGAAAGGACATGACTGGTAGTCTGGATGAGGTGGCGATTAAGGCCATTATCGACTTGGATAAAACTCTGACAAATCTCAATGACCGTAAAGAAGCTGTCTTAGCTAAGATTCAAGAACAAGGTAAGCTGACCAAGGAACTGGAAGAAGCTATCCTGGCAGCTGAGAAATTAGCAGACGTAGAAGAACTCTACCTTCCTTATAAGGAAAAGCGTCGGACCAAGGCAACTATTTCCCGTGAAGCTGGACTCTTTCCTCTTGCTCGCTTGATCTTGCAGAATGTAGATGGTTTAGAGAAAGAAGCTGAGAAGTTTGTCTGTGAAGGATTTGCGACTGGTCAAGAAGCCTTGGCAGGTGCGGTTGATATTTTGGTCGAAGCCTTATCGGAAGATGTCAATTTGCGTTCACTGACCTATCAGGAAGTGTTGAGACACTCTAAAATCACTTCGCAGGTCAAGGATGAGAGTCTTGATGAAAAACAAGTTTTTCAGATTTATTATGATTTTTCAGAGACTGTTGGCAATATGCAGGGTTATCGTACCTTGGCTCTCAATCGTGGGGAGAAACTAGGTGTCTTAAAAGTCGGATTTGAACATGCGACAGACCGTATCCTATCTTTCTTTGCTGCCCGATTCAAGGTGAAAAATGCCTATATAGATGAAGTTGTTCAACAGTCAGTTAAGAAAAAGGTCTTGCCAGCTATCGAACGACGCATTCGAACAGAGTTGACTGAGAAGGCGGAAGAAGGAGCTATCCAACTCTTTTCTGACAACCTGCGTAATCTCCTATTGGTTGCTCCGCTGAAAGGGCGCGTGGTTCTAGGATTTGACCCCGCCTTTCGTACAGGTGCCAAGCTGGCTGTTGTTGATGCAACAGGGAAAATGCTGACGACTCAGGTCATTTATCCTGTTAAACCAGCATCAGCTCGTCAGATCGAAGAAGCCAAGCGAGACTTGGCAGACTTGATTGGTCAGTATAGTGTCGAAATTATTGCTATCGGAAATGGGACAGCTAGTCGGGAAAGTGAAGCCTTTGTGGCGGAAGTTCTGAAAGATTTTCCAGAAGTCAGCTATGTTATCGTCAATGAAAGTGGCGCTTCTGTCTACTCTGCCAGTGAACTTGCTCGTCAGGAATTTCCAGACCTAACCGTTGAAAAACGCTCTGCTATCTCTATCGCTCGTCGCTTGCAGGATCCCCTTGCTGAATTGGTTAAAATAGATCCTAAGTCAATTGGTGTCGGTCAATACCAACACGATGTCAGTCAGAAGAAACTGTCTGAGAGTCTGGACTTTGTCGTCGATACCGTGGTGAACCAGGTTGGCGTCAATGTCAATACTGCTAGTCCTGCTCTTCTTTCTCACGTAGCTGGACTCAATAAAACTATCTCTGAAAATATTGTCAAGTATCGTGAAGAAGAAGGAAAAATCACTTCACGCGCTCAAATCAAGAAGGTTCCTCGTCTAGGTGCTAAGGCCTTTGAGCAGGCTGCTGGTTTCCTCCGTATCCCTGAAAGTAGCAATATCCTAGATAATACTGGAGTTCACCCAGAAAACTATGCTGCAGTTAAGGAGCTCTTCAAACGTTTAGATATTAAAGACCTAAATGAAGAAGCCCATAATAAGCTTAAGTCTCTTTCCATCAAGGAAATGGCGCAAGAACTAGAACTTGGCCCAGAAACCCTTAAAGATATCATTGCTGACCTTCTCAAACCAGGTCGAGATTTCCGTGACTCATTTGATGCACCTGTGCTTCGTCAAGATGTCTTGGATATCAAGGATTTAAAAGTCGGCCAGAAGCTGGAAGGTGTGGTGCGTAATGTTGTTGATTTCGGTGCATTCGTTGATATTGGGATTCACGAGGATGGCTTGATCCATATTTCCCACATGAGTCGCAAATTTATCAAACATCCTAGTCAAGTGGTGTCTGTTGGAGATTTGGTAACGGTTTGGGTTAAGAAAATCGATACCGAACGTGAAAAAGTCAATCTGTCGCTCCTCGCTCCAGATGAATCTAACTGAGTACGTTCAGTTTGTTTCCCTCGAAGACTTTGGTAGACCTTTTATACACCAAGCCCAGTGGAATTCTCGTCTGCGAACGACAGGTGGACGATTTTTCCCTAAGGATGGGCATTTGGATTTTAATCCCAAGGTCTATAATGAACTTGGTTTGGAGGTTTTTCGAAAAATCGTGCGCCATGAACTCTGTCACTATCACCTTTATTTTCAGAAAAAGGGTTATCGACATAAGGACCGAGATTTTAAAGAACTCTTGAAAGAAGTGGATGGACTGCGCTTTGTCCCACCTCTGAAAGAGCAAAGTACCTACCTAGTTTATCAGTGTCAATCCTGTCCGCAAACTTATCAGCGCAAGCGTAGGATTGATACCAAACGCTATCGTTGTGGCGTCTGCCGTGGTAAACTCGTCATCTTAAATCGGCCTAAGGACTGATGTTCTTGATTCCTTTTCATGCTATACTACTTGTAAGAATACCGAAAGAGGAAACAATCATGAATACAAAATTTTATAAAATGAGACGAAATCGTATGGTGTCAGGAGTTTTAGCTGGGCTATCAGACAAGTGGAATTTTGATGTAACCCTAGTCCGCTTTCTCTTCGCCATTTTTACCGTAGCAAATTTTGGAATTGGTGTGATAATATACATCATCCTTGCCTCTATCCTGCCAACTAAGGAAGAAATCGAAGCCGAAATGTACGGAACAGGACCACGCAAACGCAAGGAAGCCCAAGCCATTGAAGACAATGATGGCTGGTTTTGGTGAGTAAATCTACGGTAACAAAAGTTTTGCAACGATACTACAAGAGAAAAGAAGGCAGTAGCATACTTAGGAAATACTTTAAAAACTATAAATGGACGGACGTGTTCTGGATTCTATTTATTTTGATTACTAGTTTTCTATCAACTAATAATTACTTATACCACTTAACGAAACAGGATTTTTCAGAAGAAGGTTGTCTTTTAGCAATTCCTTTGTTTCTTTTTCATTTTCTCTTCATTGATAAATTCATCATTTCTAGACGGGATCAAAAAGATGAATAACTTTTAACCCTTGCATTCGCAAGGGTTTTCTTCTTGCCTTTCTTTTATGGTAAAATGTTGATAGCGAAATTACTTGATTTTTTCAATCTTACAAAAATGTAAGATTAAAGTCTCTTTTGTAAGGTTAGGTTATGGCAAGCCGCCTTTTTTTGCGATAAACTAGACTCATAAAGAACAAAGGAGCAAAACTATGAAAAGAATCTTACAAAAGAAAACAAGAAAACCAAGTCAAAAAGACATCGAGCGTGTTCAACTGGGATGCGCTATGATGCAAGCACAGTTTCAATTGATGGGATATTAAGAAGGAGAAAATCATGACACTTTTAGATGTAAAACACGTTCAAAAAATCTACAAAACACGTTTCCAAGGCAACCAAGTTGAGGCCCTCAAGGATATTCACTTTACTGTGGAAAAGGGTGACTACGTTGCTATCATGGGTGAGTCTGGTTCAGGAAAGTCAACCCTGCTCAACATCCTAGCTATGCTGGATAAACCAACTCGAGGCCAGGTTTACCTAAACGGAACAGACACAGCCACTATTAAAAATTCACAGGCTTCTAGCTTCCGTCGTGAGAAGTTGGGATTTGTCTTCCAAGACTTTAACTTGCTAGATACTCTATCGGTCAAAGACAATATCTTGCTTCCGCTAGTTTTATCAAGAAGACCCATCACAGAGATGATGAAGAAATTGGTGGTAACAGCTGAAAATTTGGGTATCAACCAATTGCAGGAGAAGTATCCTTACGAGATTTCAGGTGGTCAAAAACAGCGGGTAGCAGTAGCACGCGCCATCATCACAGAACCTGAAATTCTTCTTGCGGATGAGCCGACTGGGGCGCTTGATTCCAAGTCATCTGCAGCTCTTCTAGATGTTTTTGATGAAATCAATGAGCGTGGGCAAACCATTCTCATGGTAACTCACTCAACCGCGGCAGCCAGCAGGGCCAAGCGCGTTCTCTTTATCAAGGACGGAATTCTCTATAACCAAATCTACCGTGGAGACAAGACAGAACGTCAAATGTTCCAGGAAATCTCTGATACCTTGACAGTCATGGCGAGCGAGGTGAATTAGTATGTTTCGATTAACCAATAAGTTAGCGGTATCGAACTTAATCAAAAACCGCAAACTCTACTATCCCTTTGCTTTAGCAGTTCTCTTAGCTGTGACCATCACTTATCTCTTTTACTCATTGACACTTAACCCTAATATTGGCAAGATTCGAGGGGGAGAAACTATCTCCATGACGTTAGGTTTTGGTATGGTGATTGTCACTATAGCCTCTGCCATCATCGTCTTTTATGCCAATAGTTTCGTCATGAAAAACCGTTCCAAGGAACTAGGGATTTATGGCATGCTAGGATTAGAAAAACGCCATTTGATCAGCATGGTCTTTAAGGAGCTTCTTATTTTTGGCTCCCTAACCTTGACAGCTGGACTTGGCCTAGGAGCTCTCTTTGATAAGCTCATCTTTGCTCTGCTTCTGAAGCTAATGAATATGAAGGTGGAGCTCGTAGCAACCTTCCAACCAAGCGTCTTTATCCTAGTTACCCTTATTTTTGGGGCTATTTTCCTAGGTTTGGTTTTTATCAATGCCTTTCGTATTGCACGCATGAATGCCCTTCAGCTCTCTCGTGAGAAGGCTAGTGGTGAGAAAAAAGGACGTTTCTTAAGTCTTCAAACTATTCTAGGTTTGATTAGTATGGGAACAGGCTACTATCTAGCAGTAACAGTTGAAAATCCACTTAATGCTGTTGTGATTTTCTTTGTAGCAGTCTTGTTGGTAATCTTTGGGACATATCTCTTGTTTAATGCAGGGATTACTGTATTCCTACAAATCTTAAAGAAAAACAAGCGTTACTATTACCAACCTAACAACATGATTTCCTTATCCAATCTTATCTTCCGTATGAAGAAAAATGCGGTTGGTTTGGCTACGATTGCCATCCTTTCAACCATGGTCTTGGTAACCATGTCAGCAGCAACCAGTATCCTCTCAGCTTCTGAAACGTTCAAGAAATTCATGAATCCACATGATTTTGGAATTACAGGACGAAATGTTGAAATAGAAGATTTAGATAAACTTTTGAGTCAATATGCTAGCGATAAGGGATTAACTGTCACCAAAAAAGAAGTCTTTCGTCATAGCAATTTTGGCATCGAGAGCCAAGATGGAACCAAGCTCCGTATCTTTACAAAGGGAAATAACTTCGTCCAACCGAAAACCATTTTCATGGTCTTTGACCAAAAAGACTATGAAAACATGACTGGTCAAAAACTCTCCCTTTCAGGAAATGAAGTCGGCTTGTTTACCAAGAATAAGGTACTTGAAGGACAGAAAGAACTTACTCTAAATGATCAGAACTACACAGTTAAAGAAGAAATTAAAAATGATTTTATTCTGGAACATGTGCCAAATCAGTATAACATTCTGACATCTGACTACAATTATCTTGTTGTGCCTAATTTGCAGGCCTTTATTGATCAATATCCTGATTCCTCTCTCTTTGATCAACTTTATGGTGGTATGAATGTAACTGCAAGTGAGGAAGAACAGCTCAAACTCGCTGACGACTTTATAGAATATCTTCGTAACTTCAATAGAGACTTAAACAAAGAGGGAAGCTATGTATACGGAAGCAATCTGGCTGATATCAGTGCGGAAATAAGTGCTCTTTATGGAGGTGTCTTCTTTATCGGTATCTTCCTCTCTATCATCTTTATGGTGGGAACAGTCCTGGTTATTTACTACAAACAAATCTCTGAGGGCTATGAAGACCGTGAACGTTTCATCATTTTGCAAAAGGTCGGACTTGATCAAAAGCAAATCAAGCAAACGATTAACAAACAGGTTCTAACTGTTTTCTTCCTTCCATTGCTCTTTGCCTTCCTACACCTTGCTTTTGCCTATCATATGCTTAGCCTCATCCTAAAAGTTATTGGCGTGCTGGATGCGACCATGATGTTGACCGTTACATTGTCCATCTGTGCTATCTTCCTCATCGTCTATGTTTTGATCTTTATGATTACCTCAAGAAGTTATCGCAAGATTGTGCAAATGTAAAAAAGATACCTCGATGCTGGTCGAGGTATTTCTTTTAGCTTAGATACTAAAGAGTTGTCCCAAGAGGAAGGTTACGCCCATGGTGAGAAGTCCGATACAGAGGTTACGGATCATAGCAGTTCTCGTAGGAGCTTTTCCTAATTTAGCACTGGTATAGCCGGTAATAAGAAGGGAAAGGGCTACGATAAGAACAGTTGCTGGAATACGATAGTCACTTGGAAAGACGGTGATCGAAAGCATAGGAGGAAGACTTCCCAGTACAAAGGCGATAAAGCTAGAGATAGCAGCATGCCAAGGGTTGGTAAACTCTTCGTACTCGATTCCATACTTTTCTTCTACCAAGGCTTTGAGTGGATTTTTTAAAAAGGCCTTGTTGGTCAAGAGTTGGGCTGACGTTTCACACTCACCGTTTTGAAGATAAGCAGCATAGAGGGATTGTTTTGCAGATTCGATGTCTTTATCCAAGAGTAATTGTTCTCTTGCAACAGCGGCTTCTTCCGTATCTTTCTGAGTGGATACAGAGACATATTCGCCGCCTGCCATAGAAAAAGCACCAGCGAGGATAGCGGCTAGTCCAGATAAAAAGATAATCCAGATATTGCTTGTCGCACTAGCAACCCCTATAACCACTCCAGCGATGGAAATAATCCCATCATTGGCACCGAGAACGCCCGCACGTAGGATATTGAGTCGTCCTGCAAAGTTTGCATCAATTTCATGTTTTATTTCTGTCATAGTCATCTCCTTTCTCTCCATTATAGAGAAAAGAGAAGGGGAATACAAACTTTTTAAACTATCTGAAAAAAGTTCTACGATTCTAATTTTTAAGCTCTTTTCAACTTTACCTAAAAAGCACGGCAATACAGTAGCCACTCCTACTGTACTAGTCCTTTTTTAACTTATCTATGGTATAATAGAAGGTAGATTTATCAATTGGAGTATGAAGGATTTTATGATTAAACTTGTAGCAACCGATATGGATGGAACCTTTCTAGACGGAGAGGGTCGGTTTGATATGGAACGCCTCAAAAACTTGCTTGTATCCTACAAGGAAAAGGGGATTTATTTTGCTGTGGCTTCGGGTCGTGGTATTCTGTCCCTGAAAAAGCTATTTGCGGATGTGCGTGATGAAGTGATTTTTATAGCTGAAAATGGGAGCTACGTTGAGTTTCATGGGGAGGATATGTATGAGGCTACTATGTCTCGGGATTTTTACTTGAGCACTTTTGAAGCTTTAAAGAAATCGCCTTATTTTGATGAAAGAAAAATGCTTCTGACAGGGAAAAAAGCTTGTTATGTATTGGATACAGTGGATGAGACTTATCTCATGATTAGTCGTCACTACAATGAGAATATTCAAAAAGTAGCGAGTTTGGAAGATATCACAGATGAGATTTTTAAATTTACTACGAACTTCACAGAAGATACGATAGAAGCTGGTGAGGCCTGGGTCAACGAAAATGTTCCTGGTGTGAAAGCCATGACAACAGGTTTTGAATCTATCGATATTGTCTTGGACTATGTTGATAAGGGTGTGGCTATTGTTGAGCTGGCAAAAAAACTTGGTCTGACCATGGATCAGGTTATGGCGTTTGGCGATAATCTCAATGACCTTCACATGATGCAGGTTGTTGGACACCCCATCGCTCCTGAAAATGCGCGACCAGAAATTTTAGAATTAGCAGAGACAGTGATTGGCCACCATAAGGACCAATCAGTGATGGCTTATATGGAGGGTTTGTAATGGCAGATATTAAATTGATTGCACTCGATTTGGATGGCACCTTGCTGACAACGGATAAAAAACTGACAGATCGTACCAAGGAGGTCCTCAAAGCTGCGCGTGATCGTGGCATCAAGGTCGTTCTGACAACAGGTCGTCCTTTGAAGGCTATGGATTTCTTTCTCCATGAGCTAGGGACTGATGGTCAGGAGGACGAGTACACCATCACCTTTAATGGTGGTCTGGTACAGAAAAATACTGGAGAGATTCTCGATAAAACCGTCTTTTCAATCGATGATGTGGCACGATTGTACGAGGAAACTGAAAAACTCGGACTTCCGTTAGATGCTATTTCAGAAGGAACTGTCTATCAAATCCAGTCTGACCAAGAAAGTCTCTATGCTAAGTTCAACCCAGCCCTGACTTTCGTACCTGTCGCTTTTGAAGATCTATCTAGTCAGATGACGTATAATAAATGCGTGACTGCTTTTGCCCAAGAACCTTTGGATGCAGCGATTCAACAGATTTCTCCAGAATTGTTTGACCAATATGAAATCTTCAAATCGCGTGAACTCTTATTGGAATGGTCACCGAAAAACGTCCACAAGGCAACAGGTTTAGCGAAATTAATTAAACACTTAGGAATCGATCAAAGTCAAGTCATGGCTTGTGGGGACGAGGCCAATGACCTTTCCATGATTGAGTGGGCAGGTCTGGGAGTTGCCATGCAAAATGCAGTTCCAGCAGTTAAGGAAGTTGCCAATGTGATTACCCCAATGACCAACGATGAGGAAGCCGTTGCCTGGGCTATCGAAGAATACGTGCTAAAGGAGAACTAGAATATGGGATTGTTTGACCGTTTATTCGGGAAAAAAGAAGAGCCGAAAATCGAAGATATTGTAAAAGAAGCACTAGAAAATCTTGATTTGTCAGAAGAGGTTGAAGAAAACCAAACGGCTGTCGAAGAAACTTCTCAGGAAGAGACAACAAGAGAAAAAGTGGAAGAAACACCAGCTCAAGAAGAAATTCCTCAGATCTTGACAGAAGAAGTGATTGAACCAGAAGCAGTCGAAGAAACTGCTCAGGAAGAGCTTGAGCTAGAAGCTGATGAATTGGAACAATTCCAAGAGCCAGAAGAAGTTCTAGAAGAAAAGAACCAAGAAACTGAAGAAGAACTCGCGTCAGAAGTAGTAGAAGAAGAACTTCCTCAGGTTGAAGAAACCGTACAGGAAAAATATGACCGCAGTCTCAAGAAAACCCGTACAGGATTCGGTGCTCGTTTGAATGCCTTCTTTGCCAACTTCCGTTCTATCGATGAAGAATTCTTCGAAGAATTGGAAGAACTGCTCATCATGAGCGACGTCGGTGTGCAAGTCGCTTCAAACTTAACAGAAGAACTACGTTATGAAGCCAAACTCGAAAACGCTAAGAAGCCTGACGCACTCCGTCGTGTCATTATCGAGAAATTGGTTGAACTCTATGAGAAGGATGGCAACTACGATGAACAAATCCACTTCCAAGATGGTTTAACAGTCATGCTCTTTGTTGGTGTTAATGGTGTTGGAAAAACAACTTCTATCGGGAAATTGGCTCATCGCTACAAACAAGCTGGCAAGAAAGTCATGTTGGTTGCGGCAGATACCTTCCGTGCTGGCGCCGTTGCCCAGCTAGCAGAATGGGGCCGTCGTGTGGATGTTCCTGTTGTGACGGGGCCTGAAAAGGCTGATCCAGCAAGTGTGGTCTTTGATGGGATGCAACGTGCTGTAGCTGAAGGGATTGATATTCTCATGATTGATACAGCAGGTCGTCTGCAAAACAAGGACAACCTTATGGCTGAGTTGGAAAAGATTGGTCGCATCATCAAGCGTGTCGTGCCAGAGGCGCCACATGAAACCTTCCTTGCCCTTGATGCTTCAACTGGACAGAATGCTCTTGTACAAGCTAAGGAATTTTCTAAGATAACACCATTGACAGGAATTGTTTTGACTAAAATTGATGGAACTGCCCGAGGTGGTGTTGTACTGGCTATCCGAGAAGAACTCAATATCCCTGTAAAATTGATTGGTTTCGGTGAAAAAATCGATGATATCGGTGAGTTTAACTCAGAAAACTTTATGAAAGGTCTCTTAGAAGGCTTGATTTAATACAAAATAAATATCCTGCAAGTCATCTTGCAGGATATTTTTGCTATTCTAAACGGCCATCTTCACGATAGGCGATATCTGGTTGCCAGGTCCATTTGGCTCCATACTTTTCAAGTAAGTCAAAGCTAGCTTGTGGTCCCATACTTCCGGCTTTATAGTCATGAAGTGGGGCGCCATTTTGAGCCCAGAGTTCTTCGATACGGTCAATCAATTTCCACGAAGCGCTTACCTCATCCCAGTGGCTAAAATTGGTTGAGTTGTTGTTCAAAACATCGTAGATTAATTTCTCGTACGGGTCTGGCGAGGCTCCAGTAGCCGTAGCATCTGTACGGTAATCCAAAGAGCTTGGTGCCAGGTTAAATTCTTCACCGACTTGCTTCCCATTGAGGCTAAGAGAGAATCCTTCAGTTGGTTGGATATAGATGGTCAAGATATTTGGAGCCAAAGGCTCGCCGAAGATTGAGTCCATTTGCTTAAAGACGATATTGACATGAGTTCCTTTTTCAGTCAGACGTTTACCAGTACGGAAGAAGAAGGGAACTCCACGAAAGCGATCACTGTCTACAAAGAAGGCACCAGATGCAAAGGTTTCTGTTGTAGATTCAGGATCGACGTTTGGCTCGCTTCGATAGGAAATGTATTTCATACCATCGATTTTACCAGAGCGATATTGACCACGGATAAACTGTTCTTTCAGTTCTTCCTCAGTTGGATGATAGAGGTTTTTAAAGACCTTTATCTTTTCAGCACGAATCTCATCCTTTGTAAAGCTAGCTGGTTTATCCATGGCTAGAAGAGAGAGGAGTTGAAGAGTATGGTTTTGCACCATATCACGAAGGGCACCAGATTGATCATAGTAGCCACCGCGTTCTTCAACACCCAAGCGTTCCGCAAAGGTAATCTGAACATTATCGATGTGTTCGCGATTCCAAACATTCTCAAAGATCATGTTGGCAAAACGAACAGCAAAGATACTCTGAATCATCTCTTTACCTAGGTAATGGTCAATACGGTAGATTTGCTCCTCATCAAAGGCTGCAAGGAGATCATCATTGAGTTTGCTAGCTGTTTCGTAGTCTGTACCAAATGGTTTCTCAACGATCAAGCGCTCAAAACCTTTACCATCGACAATGTTTTCAGATTTGAGGTGCTTGGCAATGGTTCCAAAGAACTGAGGTGCCATAGACAAGAAGAAGAGCTTATTGTGTTCAGCTTGGTATTTTTCATTCAGCTCAGCTTGTAATTGACGCAAAGCAATGTAATGTTCCGTATCATTCACATCATGGCTTTGATAGTAGAAGTGGCTGGCAAATTCTTGGGCTTGCTCGGTACTATCTGCCAAATCAAGGATGGACTCGACAACTACAGATTCAAAATATTCCTTACTCCAAGGTCTACGAGCTGTTCCGATAACTGCAAAATGCTCAGAAAGATTGCCTGATTTATAGAGTCTGAAAAGGGAAGGGTAGAGTTTGCGTTTAGCTAAGTCTCCACTCGCACCGAAAATTGTAACAATAACCTTTGATGACATCTAGCTACCTAATTTCTATATTTTTTCCTAGTTGGACTAGGGATGAGATTTCCTCATTATCATAGTTTTTATTTTATCATAATTTTCAAAAAAAACAAAAAATCCAATACGCAATCATAACCACCCGTCTAACGGGTGGTTTGCACCAGGGCTATAAGCCCAAATCACCAGCCAGCGCCTAAAGACGCTGGCTTTCACGTTGTTCAAGCCTCATTGCTCTTGACTCGTCACTTGCCTCTTGAAGAGACCTTGGTACTACTTACCACTATCCCTAAAGGGATCCTCATATTCTTTTACACTTAATTTATCTAATGCTATATCATGTTCTTCCTGTTCTTGGATATATTTCCTAATTGTGGCTTCATTAAGTCCTACTGTACTCACGTAGTAACCTTCTGCCCAAAAATGCCGGTTGCCAAACTTGTACTTGAGGTTGGCGTGTTTATCAAACATCATGAGTGCACTTTTTCCTTTTAAATAACCCATGAAACTTGAAACACTTATCCTTGGTGGAATACTTACTAACATATGTACATGATCAGGCATTAAGTGACCCTCGATAATTTCAACACCTTTATAACTACATAAACGGTGGAATATTTCTCCCAAACTACTTCGATATTGATTATAAATGATTTTTCGTCTATACTTAGGGGTGAACACAATGTGATATTTACACATCCACTTTGTGTGTGATAAACTATGTGCCTTTTGTGCCATATTTTTCTCCTTTCGCTTTACAATTGGCTTGAACACCTTTATTGTATCGCGTTTGGAGTTTTTTTGGTATAACCTTCGACTCGCACCCGCTTAGCGGGTGGTTTATTTGTCTCGCACCTTACGGAGCGAGACAGACTAATAGTCACATAAATTAAAAAACTGTAAGGAGAACCTTACAGTTTTGTTTTATACATTTAAGACCTTGTCCAAGAACTCTTTTAGACGAGGGTGTTGTGGGTTATCGAAGATTTGATCTGGAGTTCCATCTTCCAGGAACTCACCATCAGCCGTAAAGATAACACGGTTGGCTACCTGACGAGCAAATCCCATCTCGTGGGTTACGATAATCATGGTCATGCCTTGTTCCGCCAATTCCTTCATAACGTTTAGTACATCTCCAACCATTTCAGGGTCAAGAGCGGAAGTTGGCTCATCAAAGAGCATGATATCAGGATTCATGGCTAGTCCACGTGCGATAGCCACACGTTGTTTTTGACCACCTGAAAGACTATCTGGGTTGGCATTAGCTTTATCTGCTAGTCCAACCTTTTCAAGCAACTCCATACCCAATTTTTCAGCTTCTTCTTTGGTCATCCGTTTGTGTTCAATAGGTGCAAAAGTGATATTTTCTAGAACGGACATGTGAGGGAAGAGGTTGAAGTGTTGGAAGACCATTCCCACGTTTTCACGAACATGGTCGACATTGGTTGATTTTTCAGTCAGATCATAACCATTTACTGTGATGTGGCCACTCGTTACCTCCTCGAGAAGGTTAAGGCTACGGAGGAAAGTGGATTTACCAGAACCAGAAGGACCGATGATACAAACAACATCTCCTTCATAAAATTTAGTAGTAATGCCTTTTAAAACTTCGTTTTTTCCATAATACTTATGCAAATCATTTACATCAATTTTTAGTTTTGCCATTAACGAATCCTCTTTTCTAAGCGTTTCGCTAGTCTAGTCAAAAGCGTGATAATTACAAGATAGAAGATAGCAAGGATTGCATACATCTTGAAACTTTGGTAGTTACGAGCGATGATAATCTTACCAGTTTGGAAAAGTTCCACCAAACCGATAGCAGATACAATGGTTGTATCTTTAAGAGCGATAACGAATTGGTTGACAAAGTTTGGCAACATCAATTTAGTTGCTTGTGGCAAGATAATCTTACGCATGGTTTTTCCATAAGAGATACCAAGACTGCGGCTGGCCTCCATTTGCCCAACTGGAACAGCTTGGATCCCACCACGAACAATTTCAGCGATATAAGCAGCTGCATTGAGTGAGAGGGCGATAGTACCAGCTACAAAGTCATTGATTGGACTTTGTTGGCCTGTAATGGACTCGATGAAGTTTGGAATTCCCCAGAAAATGAAGGCTGCAAGAATCATCAATGGGATACCACGGATAACATCAACGAAAATCTCAGAGATCAGACGAAGAGATTTGTATGGGCTAACGCTAAACATACCGAAGATAATACCGATGACAATGGCAATTGCAAATGAAATAAGCGCTAAGGCAAGAGTGATTCCAAGTCCACTAAGAAGTTGTTTGTAGTTGTTTTGAAGCAAGCCCCAGATAGTTGTTTCGTCAACCGTACTTGTAGAGTCAGTTGAAGTTTCGCTAGCTAGATACTTGTCAAGAATCTTTTGGAATTCACCGTTAGCTTTGAGGTTCGCAAGTCCGTTATTGAACATCTGGATCAATTCAGGGTTTGTTCCTTTTTTAACCGCAAAGGCAGTTTCACCGATTGGAGTTCCAGCGATTGGTGTTTTCAATTTTTGACCTTGGCTGATAGAATATTTGAGAACTGGCTCATCATCCATCACAGCATCAATAGCTCCAGTATTCAGACTGTCATACATTGATGCGCCATCAGCAAAGGTTTTAATCTTATAACCGTATTTGCTTTGATTTTCAGTAAGGAACGTTTGAGAAGCAGTTCCGTTTTTAACACCGACAGTTTTATCCTTGAGGTCTTCATAAGAAGCGATCGTGCTTGATTCTTTCACACCAAGAATCGTATTTGCTGTGTAGTATGATTCTGAGAAGTCGAAGGTTTCCTTACGGGCATCTGTTACAGACATACCAGCAATGATACCATCTGCTTGTCCTGCTTGAACAGCACTGATTGCTGCGTCAAATCCTGGGTTGGTAATTTCAATTTCAAAACCTTGGTCTTTGGCAATGGCCTTGATGAGGTCCATATCAATACCGGTGTATTGATTGCTTGAATTTTGAAAGACGAATGGGGCAAAAGATGAGTCGCTGGCAATAATGTACTTGCTTTTCACAGGAGTAGCTTTTTGTCCAGCAGCCGTAGTTGTCGTTGGGCTTGCCGTAGTTGTAGAAGCTGTCCATTTTTGGATGATTTGCTCCAAGCTACCATCTTTCTTCATTTGTGCTAGGGCTTCGTTAAACTCGGTAACCAAGTGTTCATACTTGCTCCCTTTCTTGACACCAAAGGCAAAGCTTCCAACAGCCTCACCATCCATATTGATGCTGAGATCTTGTCCTTGGTTAATCGCATACTCAATAACAGGTTTATCATCCATGATGGCATTTACAGCACCAGCACTTAGACTGTTATTCATCAAATCACCTGTATCAAAGGTTTTGATAGAGAAACCGTATTTATCTTTGATACTTTCGAGGAAACGTTGAGCGGCAGTTCCGTTCTTAACTCCAACTGTTTTGCCGCTAAGTTCCTCATATTTGGTGATTCTATTTGCCTTTGTCGTAGCAATGACAACTTTTGTATCATAATAAGTATCAGACATGGTAAAGACATTTTCACGTTCTTTTGTTTTTGTCATACCTGCCATAATAGCATCTGCTTGACCTGACTGCACTGCATTTACAGCTGCATCAAAACCAGGATAAGACATTTGGATATTCCATCCTTTGATTTCTGCGACTTTATTGATAATATCAACATCAATCCCTTTATAGGTTTGATCTGAATCTTTAAACTCAAAGGGTGCGTAAGCTGTATCAGACACAATCTTAACAGTATCAGCTTTTGCCATACCTAGTGAGAAAATGGGAAATAAAATGAGCAAACATGCTAGTATTTTTTTCTTCATTTTTAGTCTCCTTTTCCGAATATTTTCCCATTATATCAGAAAATGAATGAAAAGGCAAATTTTATGGATTTTATGTAAGAAAATGTGACATAGAATCCTTGCTCTCATCAACCTAGAGAAGAGTCTGAAAAGTAAATTTATGGTAAAATAGAAGGATAGAAAAATGCAGATGAGGCAATCATGATTAATAGAATTACAGATAATAAATTTAAACTAGTATCAAAATATGAACCTTCAGGAGATCAACCCCAAGCGATTGAGCAGTTGGTTGACAATATCGAGGGTGGAGAAAAGGCTCAGATTCTGATGGGGGCGACGGGTACAGGGAAGACCTATACCATGAGTCAGGTCATTTCCAAAGTCAATAAACCAACTTTGGTCATTGCCCATAACAAAACCCTAGCTGGTCAGCTCTATGGGGAGTTTAAGGAATTTTTCCCTGAAAATGCTGTTGAGTACTTCGTATCCTACTATGATTATTACCAACCCGAGGCCTATGTTCCTTCGAGTGATACCTATATTGAGAAGGATAGCTCAGTCAATGACGAGATTGACAAGCTCCGTCACTCAGCGACTTCAGCCCTTCTGGAGCGCAATGATGTCATCGTCGTGGCTTCTGTCTCTTGTATCTATGGTTTGGGTTCGCCAAAGGAATATGCTGATAGTGTCGTTAGTCTCCGTCCAGGTCTGGAGATTTCTCGTTACAAACTCTTGAATGACTTGGTGGATATTCAGTTTGAACGCAATGATATTGATTTCCAACGGGGAAGATTTCGCGTTCGAGGGGATGTGGTGGAGATTTTCCCAGCTTCCCGTGATGAACACGCTTTTCGAGTAGAGTTTTTCGGAGACGAAATCGACCGTATCCGTGAAGTTGAGGCTTTGACAGGTCAGGTATTGGGAGAAGTCGATCATTTGGCGATTTTCCCTGCCACTCACTTTGTGACCAATGACGACCACATGGAAGTTGCGATTGCCAAGATTCAGGCAGAATTAGAAGAGCAGTTAGCCATATTTGAGAAGGAAGGCAAACTGCTAGAAGCCCAGCGTTTGAAACAGCGGACAGAGTATGATATTGAGATGTTACGTGAGATGGGCTATACAAATGGGGTTGAGAACTACTCTCGTCACATGGATGGTCGTAGCGAAGGAGAGCCTCCTTATACGCTTCTTGACTTCTTTCCAGATGATTTCTTGATTATGATTGATGAAAGTCACATGACTATGGGGCAAATAAAGGGTATGTACAATGGAGACCGTTCGCGTAAGGAAATGTTGGTCAATTATGGTTTCCGTTTGCCGTCTGCCTTAGATAATCGTCCTCTCCGTCGGGAGGAGTTTGAAAGTCATGTGCATCAGATTGTATACGTTTCAGCAACACCAGGTGACTATGAAAATGAACAGACCGAGACAGTGATTGAGCAAATCATTCGTCCGACAGGACTTCTAGACCCAGAGGTGGAAGTCCGTCCGACTATGGGACAGATTGATGACCTCCTAGGTGAAATCAATGCCCGTGTTGAAAAGAATGAACGGACCTTTATCACCACTTTGACTAAGAAAATGGCTGAAGACTTAACCGACTACTTCAAGGAAATGGGCATCAAGGTTAAGTACATGCACTCGGACATTAAGACCTTGGAGCGGACGGAGATTATCCGTGACCTACGTTTGGGTGTTTTTGATGTTTTGGTCGGAATCAACCTGCTCCGCGAAGGGATTGACGTTCCCGAGGTAAGCTTGGTTGCTATTCTAGATGCTGACAAGGAAGGTTTCCTTCGTAACGAACGTGGCCTCATCCAGACCATTGGTCGTGCTGCCCGTAATAGCGAAGGGCATGTCATCATGTATGCGGATACGATAACTCAGTCTATGCAACGTGCTATCGATGAAACGGCTCGTCGTCGGAAAATCCAGATGGCTTATAATGAAGAGCATGGTATCGTACCTCAAACCATTAAGAAAGAAATCCGTGATCTAATCGCCGTAACCAAGGCAGTTTCCAAAGAAGAGGACAAGGAAGTCGATATCAATAGTCTCAACAAAACAGAGCGCAAGGAACTCGTCAAAAAACTCGAAAAACAAATGCAAGAAGCTGTTGAAGTGCTTGACTTTGAACTCGCAGCTCAGATTCGTGATATGATGTTGGAAGTAAAGGCGTTGGGGTAGTGAAGGAGAAAAACAATTGAACCTAACTATCAAACAAATGGTAACTCCTGAAGAGATAGAAAGCAAGTCTCTCGTTCATTGGCAAACGTGGAGAGAGGCTTATGATGACCTTTTACCTGCGGAATTTCAGGAGACGATGACATTAGAAAGATGTCGATTCTTTAGTCAAAAATATCCAGAAAATACATTGATTGCGATAGATGATATGAAGGTAGTTGGTTTTATTAGTTATGGAAACTTTCGTGATGAGCCTCTTCAAGCTGGTGAGATCATTGCCTTATATGTTTTAAAAGACTATTATGGAAAAGGTATTGCTCAGAAGTTAATGAAGGAAGCTCTGACGACTCTTGAACAGTTCTCTGAAATATTTTTATGGGTATTAAAAGAGAATAAGCGTGCGATTGCATTCTATCAAAAAATGGGTTTTTCTTTTGATGGGCAAGAAAAAATACTTGACCTTGGAAAACCTATCACTGAAATTAGAATGGTACGTAAGAAATCATCAAAATCTGAGAGTTAAATATTGATAGAATTGCGATTTTGTTTTCAGATTACGCAATGAATCAACAATCATGTTTTAGAATATATTTTTGAATAGAAAGAAGTTATTATGAAATTGAAAGAGAAAACTTATGAGAACTCATCAGGCTTAGATTCTGTTCGTTTTTGGTTACAAGGGCATCGATTTGTCAAATTTATGCTTGATATTGTCTTTTACATCATCTTGTTCCTAGTTATAGAATTTACAACATCACAGAACAAAAGCATTCCAGCTGATTTTCGGTACAGAGAGCTTTTATTTCCCTTGCAATTAAATCTTTTTATTTTGGGTAATAGGTTCTATGCTCTCTTTTTGTCAGTGAAAACTGAAAAAGAAAGGACTCTTAAAAGATTTTGTGAACCCTTTATTTATATCAATATCCTTAGCTTCATTTTTCAACTGATTGGTGTGAGAAAAAGAGGAAGAGTCGTTCTCTCACCTTTGTTTTCACTGGAGTCATCCTATATCTGGTTTCCTATTGTCATCTACCTTCTAGTCTTGATGTTAACTTTAGCAATCTTCTTTCTCTCTAAAGGTTCAAAAAAGGAGTAGATGAAAATGAAGATGAGTAGACAAATGAAGTACAAGACAAAAGAAAAGTCTTCTTGGACTAATAGGATTTTTCTTTGGATGGAAAGGCACAGAAGGATTGCTCAACTTTTTGATACGAGTGTGTTATTTGGATCTATGTTTGTATCATTTCTTGCCGCCTCTTACATTAGTTACCCATTACCGAACATGAACTATCTTTCCCCCTTAAGCTTCAATCTCATCCTTCTGATCTTATCAACCTATTTCCTTGTCTTTCGTTTTAGTAGTGATAAACTTCAGAAATGGCGTTACTTTTCATGGGGATTTATTGGGTTCAATGGTCTTCTTTTTCCCTTTCATCTCTTGGTAGGTCTGAATTGGCTAGGACGTCGTAAGTCAACGAATTTCCCTCCCATAATTTCTATGGATCCAGCATATGTCTGGGTTCCTATTGTAAGTTATCTCTTTTTCTTTTTCTTGGGGCTGGGCATTCTGCTTTTGATTATACGGATAGAAAAGAGAAGAAGGAGGCGTAAATGGAACGAAAGATTAAGAGAAAAAAGAAGGTCAAACAACAGAACAGACAAATGAGAAAAATCCAGAAAAAGTATTCTTTGATAGCTCACGTCCAATTGTGGATGGAAAGACATTCAAAGATTGCTTCTTTTATGGATGGTGGTATAATATTATTATCTATTTTTGCTATCATGTATGTGTTGTTCGGGACGTCACTTATCCCGAAACCATATCAAGAAATGTCCTATGTCTTGCCAATTATTATGAATTTTGTCTTTTTGGTTCACACATTCTATCAAGGTATTTTTAGAGATGGTTTTAGCAATAAGGCTTCAGTACAAGGATTTTTAAAAACTTTTCTATTCATAAACGGACCTATTTTTCTCCTCCACTTACTTGTTGGGGTGAAAGGGAGAAATGTTAAAAAAATTCCTTCCCTATTATCGATCGATTATCGCTACATCTGGCTCCCGATTGCTACCTATCTAATCTTTTTCTTCATTCCAGCGATATTGATGGTGATTTTGAAATATAAGGACAAAAAGAGGAATAATCATGACAAAAGAAAATCGAACTAGGTTATTTTCATTTAAAACACTCTATTTGGCTTTGCTGACCTTTGTGATTTTTCATTTGGTGTTGTTGGTTTTTGGCCTATCCTTTACGCCAGTTTTGTGGAATAGTTGGTTTTTTATTCTTTGTTTGACCTTCCTAATCCATCCTTGGAGAATCTTTTATAGAACAAGAGATGTTCAATGGTATCACCTTATTTTTCAATTATTTAGTGGATTAGTGGCACTTTATCTTTGGTTTGCAGCATTTTTTGCTTTGTCAATTATGTCGGATCCAGCCATTCCTATCAATATAGACTATCACATACAAGATAAGGAAATCATCATTGTTAGAGGTTTTGTGGTTCATAGTACTTATGAACATCATGAACTGATTAATCCCTTTATCATGAAGTCAGAAGTAGAATACAACGAAGATACATTTTAATAACTTAGAAAGCGAGCAAATCTATGTCCCGTGCCCAAGCAACCATTTTAACCAACATCTGTCTAATTGAAGACCTCGAAACCCAGCGCGTGGTGATGCAGTATCGTTCACCAGAAACCAATCGCTGGTCTGGCTATGCCTTTCCTGGAGGTCATGTTGAGAATGGCGAGGCCTTTGCCGAGTCTGTCATTCGTGAAATATACGAAGAAACTGGTTTGACCATTCAGAATCCCCAACTGGTCGGTATTAAAAATTGGCCCTTAGATACAGGTGGGCGCTACATCGTCGTTTGCTATAAAGCGACAGAGTTTACTGGAAATCTCCAATCCTCAGAGGAAGGAGAAGTATCTTGGGTGCAAAAAGACCAGATTCCTAACTTGGATCTGGCCTATGATATGTTGCCTCTGATGGAAATGATGGAAGCACCTGACAAGTCTGAGTTTTTCTACCCTCGCCGTACAGAAGACGATTGGGAGAAAGAAATTTTTTAGTCTTTTACTAAATAACCTAACTGATCCAAGGCCTCCTCGATATAGTGGAGGTCTTGTTGTGTTTCGGCTTCAACAAGGTGGTAATGGGTGCCATCCGTCAATTCAGAAAGTGGTCTAAAGTCAGAGTTCTCGACTTGCTCTAAAAAATGTTGAACATCTCTACGACAGGTGAGTTTGAGTAGGGTTTCAATTTCGCCATAAACGGGATGATCGATTAAGATATTTTGAACGCGTCCGCCATTGTCTACAATGGCTAGTAGTTCCTGACCGATTTCTTCCAGTTCATGTTTCACTTTAAAGAGTTTGTGGACGTAGGGGCTGGCATCATTTTCTTTGTATATATAACCACGATTGGTGGATAGGATAGGAGCTCCATCTGCTCGGAGAATAGCGATGTCCTGTACAATGACTTGGCGCGTAACATGGAAGTGTTCAGCCAAAGTTTGACCATTGAGAGCTTTTGGTGCCTCTTTTAACAGTTTGAGAAGAGCTTGTTTGCGATCCTTTGTCATAGTTTTTCCTTTTAGCGACGTTTTCGAAGCACTTTATAGACAGCTAGTGCTAATGTATAGTCTACCATACTATGGACGATTGTGCCAAAACCAACTAGGACAAAGAGAACATAAAACATATTTTCAACATTTGTCCCTGAAGTAGCATAAAAGATGATACAAGCTATTACTTCAGCGATAGCATGAACAACACCCAAAACAAAGTTAAAAATCCAAGATGCCTTTGGTTTATCCAAGGTTTCAGGGAATTTCTTTAAGTACAAAGCCCCCAAAGTACCAAAAACAATGTGAGAGAAGGCACGGAGTACAATAACAGGCGGATAGCCTGCCATCAGAAAACCAAGACTAGAAGCAATAATCACAAAAGCAGCCATCAAAGGCGAAAGAAACATGGCGATAAAGATGGGGATATGACTTCCCAGGGTGTAAGAAGCCGGTGGGATAACGATTTTAAAAGGCATAATGATTGGAATCAAAATCGCTATTGCAGTGAGTAGGGCAGTCATAGTCATAAACTGCGTTTTTTTCCGTATATCCATAAGAACCTCCATTTATCTGTATATACACAAGTATAGTACAATAAATCACTAATCAAGTCAAGAAGCATTATTGATTTTTCAGGAAAATTTGGTTAAAATGTGGTAAAGAATTTTTTGATTTAGGAGAAAATGTGATGATACTTGTTGTTTACCTAATCGTGGTAATCGTGATGATGTCAAAACAGAAAAGTGAAGGGAAAGTAGTCTCAGGTTGGACTCGTTTCCTAGTTTATAGTTTATTGGTCCTTTCGCTACTCTCTCTATTGGCAGGTGCCCTGGCTCTTTCACTTTTCGGCCTTCCCTTATTAGGTATTCTCTTGGCGGCTGCTATTATGGAAATTGCCTATCTCGTCAGAATGGTGATTGCATTTGGTTTGGTTTTACTATCTCTAACCCTATACTTGGATAGCCAGAAAAGCCAGCAACCTACACCTCTTTCGTATCAGCTCCTGCGCTTTGGCTTTCACATTCTATTGATGTTTCTCATGTTTTAAATGCTAAACTCCACCTTCAGGATGAAAGTGGAGTTGTTTTTTTATTTCTTCAAGGTTTCGAGACGGGGGACAATCGCTACTGTTAGAACGGCAGAAATGACCAGCTCGGCAATTGAGTTTGTAGAAATAACGGTTGCCAGGAGTTTTTGGATATTGCCGTCGAAGACATTTCCAAAAAGGAAGAAGATTCCCCCAAGTACAAAAACTGTATTTGTAAGTGAACCGAGAGCACCAGCAAAGATGAGACCCGTTCTGTTTTTTAATAATTTATAAACCAAGTAAGGTGTCAGTCCAATCAAAACGCGAGGGACAATAGCGATAATCGCAGAATAGATGTTTCCGTTCGGTACGAATGGTGAGAAGAGGTAGCTGGTTGGAAGGATGGTAATCGTGTTTACCGTTAAGCTCAATAGTCCCATAAGAAAACCAAGTGTAACTCCAACTCGAGGGCCATAGATGATACTAGCAATAATGACTGGAATATGAACGATAGTTGGTTTGATTGGAAATGGGAAGAGATTAAAGAGGAGAGAACTCAAAAAGTGGATAACGAGCATAACTGCAAAAAAGATAGCAATTGGAGCAATGTTAGAGCGTTTGTTCATTGAGGGTTTCCTTTATTCTTTCTAAAATAGTATTCAGGTCAGCCAGGGCGCCTTTGCCGTGATCGCCACAGGCTAGTAGAGATTCTTTTGGAGAGATAATCTGATATCCATAGGTCTCTAATGTTTTTAGATTAGCCTGAGTTGCCGGATGGTCATACATCTTTGTATTCATGGCTGGTGCGACTAACTTTTTGACGTGGTCTGGCAGAGCAAGCGCTGTGCTTGTCACCATGTTGTCCGCAAATCCGTGGGCTAACTTTGCGATGGTATTAGCAGTAGCAGGAGCTACAATAAAAAGGTCAGTCCTTTTGCCTAGTTCAATATGATTGACTTGATCAGGAGTGGGTTCCTGCATGACATCAAGGTGGACAGGATTTTGAGAGAGGACCTGTAGTGTCAACGGTTGGATAAACTCTCTCGCTGCCTCAGTCATTAAGACAGTGACCTGATGGCCTTGTTTTTTCAAGGAACTAACTAGATCAGCTGATTTATAGGAGGCGATGGAACCTGTCACTGCGATGAGAATATTTGCCATGGCTTTCCTTTCTATGAATCGTATGCTTGAATTTTTTCAAGGAGGAGGTTTGCTATTTCTTCTTTGGTTTGAACGGTTTGGAGTTGCTCTTTCTCAACAAAGATTGCTTGATGCTGGATTGCTGAAATTTGAGTCAGGTCATTTGCAATGATTAAGTCTGCTTGGTTCTTGATAAGACTCTTTCGTGCAATCTCGATGAGATAATCTTCAGAGACGTCAACCAGCAGTTTAAAGCCAATCAGATGAATGGCAGGGTTCCATTCTTTGACCAAAGAGATGATTTTGGGTGTTTTTTTCAGGAATAAGACCTGAACCTCATCAGTTGAAGAAATCTTAGCTTGATGATTCTGCTTGTTTAAGAATTCTTCCAAATTGGAGCTAGCCTGAACTTCCTCAAGCCCCGTCATATAAACAGGTGTGTAGTCAGACACAGCCATTGAGTGGATTAAGACCTGACATTCCTTAATAAGTTCTTGCATCACAACTAGAAGGTCGTTGGTATTATCAATTTCTCGAATGCTTAGGTTGGGATGAGCTTCTGGCTTCAGAGCTCGTTTTGTCGTTATCAAACAAACTTCATGCCCTGCAGCAAGCAAGGTTTCTGTGATGATTTTCCCCAAGCGACCTGTAGAATGGTTAGTAATAGAGCGGACACTATCAATAGCTTCACTGGTACCGCCCGATGTGACTAAAATTTTCATAGCACTATTGTACACAAAAATGATATGCAAGTCAAAGAAAGCATTTAAAAGAAAAATATATTATTATTGACATTTATAGTAATAAATAAGATAATGAATCTAAGTAAATTAATAGGGGTATTATTATGGATTTTTTTAAATTTGCAGACAACATTGCAAAGGAAGCTGGTAAAGTATTGAATGATGTCGGTTCTGCTACTAGCGAAGCTTTAAATGAAGCGAGTAAATTTACTGGAGAAGTTATTACTGAATCTGTAAAAACTATAGGTGAAGTATCAAGCCAAGTTGGTAATGTTGTCTCAGATGTCTCAGTGAAAGCTGTTGGAGTTGCCGGAGATGTAGCACATCAGATAACAAATGTGACTTCTGAAACATTTAACGAAGCTGGGAAAATAGCGAATAATACAAAAGAACAAATTGAATCGGTAGACCTTTTTAATTCTATACTAAGACAAGAAGCTGTTGATGGATATAATGAAGCTATTAGTTGTTATAATGAGGAAGCTGATAGCTTGGCTAATAAATCAATAGAGCTTTATCAGGTTAGGGATAAAGCTATCAAAGTTGTAAAAATTGTTGAAGAAAGAATTAACAAACTAGCAAATAAACCAAAAGAGTTTGAAACAAAATTAGAAGCAATTGATGTTGAAATTCAGAATTTTGAAGATAAGCAAATTGCTATTTCACAGTCAATTAAGGAAGCTGAATTAGCAAGTGGTAGCACAGCGGCTACGGCTTCACTTAGCGCATTAGGAGTAACAGTTGCAACTTTAGGGCCTACTGCCGCTATGGGTGTTGCAACTACATTTGGTGTTGCATCAACAGGTACTGCAATTTCAAGTTTGACAGGTGCTGCAGCAAATAGCGCCGCTCTGGCTTGGTTAGGTGGTGGAAGTGTAGCAGCTGGTGGCGGTGGAGTGGCAGCCGGTAACGCATTTTTGGCATTGGCTGGTCCTGTCGGTTGGGGAATTGCAGGCGCTATGTTGACCGCTTCTGTATGCGCTGGTGTTGTAGCTAATAGGAAAAATGAAGAAGTTGCAAAAGAAGCTATAGAGGAACAGAAAAAGGTAGAATTGTTGGCTAGACAACTTAAAGAAAAAGTAATAGAAGTTACGGAATTAATAGAACTAACAGAAAAACAAACAGAAGGAATTCATTTAGCCAATTTATCTTTAACTGGAATGGACTATAGCTTATTTACTGATGACGAAAAATATCAAGCAGGTGCTTTAGTGAATTCAACTCTATCATTGACTGCTATGGTAAATAAGGAAATTAGAATAAATGAGTAACCAGATTATTAATCAAGCTTTTAACCAAGGTATTGGTGCATATGTCAATTGTTTAAATAACTTGAGAATTCAAGATTTACATAATGCTATGAAAATCATAGAGGATGAAGCACGCAGAGTCATCTTAAACAAGGACAATGCCTCAAAGATTTTAAACTATACGAGAGAAAATATTGAAGACGTTATTTTAAAGAAGCGTGGAGGAGATTATGGTGGTCACGGCTTCATCGCTGAATTTGCAGAAGCAGGGATTGTAAATGCGAGAAGAGCCATTGAAGGGTTAAATCCTATTGTCGAAGTATTGAATGATAATGGACCAGCCGATTTATTAATTGGTAGAAATACCATTCAAATGAAGTTTTATGGTAATTTACGTGATGAACTAGCTCAATCGTTTCATTACAGTTCAAAAATGAAAATGATGTTTCCAAAAGATCACGTTCAAGTATTTGAAAAAATAATGGCTGGAGCAAAAGAAGTTGAATTGAATGGCAAGAGATTATCCATTAAACAAATTACGGATATACGCCAAATGATTAATGATATCACTGAAAGCAAGGGACTTACTTCATACAAATATTGGATGAAATCCTCTGCTCTAGATTATAAAGACGCTCAAAAAAATTCAATTCATTCTCTTATAGATTCTGAAGAGAAGAATATTCGTAAAACAGTCAGACTAAAACAACAAGAATTAAATAAAAAAAGATTAGTGGCCCAAAAACATGCATTACCAAATTTAAAAGAAGCTAACAAGGTTGCAAGAAACGCAGCTTTTTTACAGGGTGGTTTAGCATTAATGTCGTCTGTGTATGGGAAATACAAAGAAGGAAAAAGTATTTTTGAATTCGAACAATCAGATTGGTTAGATTGTGGATTGGACACAGCTGAAGGAGTTGTAAAGGGGGCAATATCTGGTTATTCCATTTACGGATTAACAAATGTCTTTGGTATTAGTGCTCCAAATGCTAGTGCTTTAGTTATGGCAACTTATGGAATGATAGATATTATTCTAAAGTATAGATCTACAGAAATAACCCAAGATGAATTTATGAATCTTTTGACAATAAATGTAATGGATGCTTCCTTTACAACAATTGGTGCTTGTATTGGTCAGATCATGATTCCAATACCTGTTCTTGGTTCTGTAGTTGGTTCAATATCTACTTCAATAATTTGGGAGATAGGTAAGGGAATATTAAATGAAAGAGAACAAAGGATAATTCAAGATTACAAAGAAAATCTGAATAGTTACATAAAAACTTTAGACGAAAATTATCTTGTCATTTACAACGAAATTATAGAAAAGTATAAAAAATTGGGCGAAATACAAGCATATTCGTTTGATTTGTCAATAAATACTAAACTTAGGTTTGAGTACTCTATTGAGATGGCAGAAAGTTTAGAAATTGAAGATAATAAAATTCTTCATAATTTGACTGAAATTGATAGTTATTTTCTTTCCTAGATCATTTTCAGATTCTTTATAGTCTAAAACTATAAAGCCATATAAAATTTTTCAAAGGGCTCTAGAAATCTTGAAATTTAGGATATTTACGAACGTTTAGAGAGTTTATGGATGTTAAAAATCTTGTTTTGTGTTATAATGAATTATCACATTAGAGGTTAGAGGAGTTTTGAATGAAAACAGATATTGAAATCGCACAGAGTATTGAATTGAAACCAATCGTTGATGTTGTTGAGAAATTGGGCATTTCTTACGATGATTTGGAATTATATGGAAAGTATAAGGCTAAACTCAGCTTTGATAAAATTCGTGCAGTTGAGAGCAATCCAGTTGGTAAATTGATCTTGGTAACTGCCATTAACCCAACGCCAGCAGGTGAAGGGAAATCAACTATTACCATTGGTCTTGCGGATGCCTTGAACAAGATTGGTAAGAAAACCATGATTGCTATTCGCGAACCGTCTCTTGGCCCAGTAATGGGGATTAAGGGTGGTGCAGCCGGTGGTGGTTATGCCCAAGTGTTGCCAATGGAAGACATCAACCTTCACTTTACCGGGGATATGCATGCCATTACAACTGCTAACAACGCTCTTTCTGCCTTGATTGACAACCACTTACACCAAGGAAATGAGCTGGGAATCGACCAACGTCGTATTCTTTGGAAACGTGTTGTGGACTTGAATGACCGTGCCCTTCGTCATGTGACCGTTGGACTTGGTGGTCCTCTAAATGGTATTCCTCGTGAGGATGGCTTTGATATTACAGTTGCTTCAGAAATCATGGCCATTCTTTGCTTGGCTACGGATATTGAAGACTTGAAACGTCGTTTGGCGAATATCGTTATCGGCTATCGTTACGATCGTACGCCAGTTTCTGTTGGTGATTTGCAGGTTGAAGGAGCTTTAGCATTGATTTTGAAAGATGCTATCAAACCGAACTTGGTTCAGACAATTTACGGTACACCTGCCTTTGTACACGGTGGTCCATTTGCCAATATCGCTCATGGATGTAACTCTGTTTTGGCAACAAGCACAGCCCTTCGCTTGGCTGATTATACTGTTACTGAAGCTGGTTTTGGTGCGGACCTTGGTGCTGAGAAATTCCTTGATATTAAGACACCAAACTTGCCAACTTCTCCAGATGCTGTTGTTATCGTCGCAACCCTCCGTGCCCTTAAGATGAATGGTGGTGTGGCTAAAGATGCTTTGACAGAGGAAAATGTTGATGCAGTTCGTGCAGGTTTTGCTAACTTGAAACGCCACGTTGAGAACATCCGTAAATTTGGAGTGCCTGCAGTTGTCGCGATTAACGAATTTGTTTCTGATACAGAAGCTGAAATCGCAGCCTTGAAGGAACTTTGTGCCTCAATCGATGTACCAGTAGAATTGGCTAGTGTCTGGGCTGATGGCGCAGAAGGTGGTGTAACACTTGCCGAAACACTTGTCAAGACAATCTCTGAAAATCCAACCAACTACACTCGTCTTTATGACAATGACCTTTCTGTCCAAGAAAAGATTGAAAAAATTGTCACTGAAATCTACCGTGGTAGCAAAGTGAACTTTGAGAAGAAAGCTCAAACGCAAATTGCCCAAATCGTTCAAAACGGATGGGACAAATTGCCAATCTGTATGGCTAAAACGCAATATAGTTTCTCTGACAATCCAAATGCACTTGGAGCTCCAGAAAACTTTGAAATTACCATCCGTGAATTGGTACCAAAATTGGGTGCAGGCTTCATCGTTGCCTTGACTGGTGATGTCATGACCATGCCAGGCCTTCCAAAACGACCAGCAGCTCTCAATATGGATGTGGAAAGTGATGGAACCGTTCTAGGTTTGTTCTAGTATATTGTAATTGAATTAAAATGAGTTTGGAAATACTAACCAAGCTCATTTTCTTATCTAGATATGAGGCGTTGTCTTCAGCTGATAATAGAGTTACTTTCTAGACGCAACCAGTCTAGGTAAAGATATTTTCCCTAATTTCTGATATAATAGAAACATTGACTTCAAGAGTAAGGAAGAGAAAATGAACGCATTATTGAATGGAATGAATGACCGTCAAGCTGAGGCGGTGCAAACGACAGAGGGGCCCTTGTTAATCATGGCGGGGGCTGGTTCTGGGAAGACCCGAGTTTTGACCCACCGTATTGCTTATTTGATTGATGAAAAGATGGTCAATCCTTGGAATATCTTGGCCATTACCTTTACCAATAAGGCGGCGCGTGAGATGAAAGAGCGTGCTTATGGCCTCAATCCAGCTACTCAGGACTGTTTGATTGCGACCTTTCACTCCATGTGTGTTCGTATCCTACGTCGCGATGCGGATCATATTGGCTACAATCGGAACTTCACCATTGTAGATCCAGGAGAGCAACGAACTCTCATGAAGCGCATTCTCAAGCAATTAAACTTGGATCCTAAAAAATGGAATGAACGGACTATTTTGGGAACCATTTCCAATGCTAAGAATGACCTGATTGATGATGTGGCTTATGCTGCTCAGGCTGGTGATATGTATACGCAAATCGTAGCCCAGTGTTATACAGCCTATCAGAAGGAGCTTCGTCAGTCTGAGTCCGTTGACTTTGATGATTTGATTATGTTGACTCTGCGTCTCTTTGATCAGAATCCTGATGTTTTAACCTACTACCAGCAGAAATTCCAGTACATCCATGTTGATGAGTACCAAGATACCAACCATGCCCAGTACCAACTGGTCAAACTCTTGGCTTCACGCTTTAAAAACATCTGCGTGGTCGGTGATGCGGACCAGTCCATCTATGGTTGGCGTGGGGCTGATATGCAGAATATCTTGGATTTTGAGAAAGATTATCCTAACGCCAAGGTCGTTTTGTTAGAGGAGAATTATCGTTCAACCAAAACCATTCTCCAAGCTGCAAATGACGTCATCAAAAACAATAAAAATCGTCGTCCTAAGAATCTCTGGACTCAGAATGCGGATGGAGAGCAGATTATTTACTATCGCGCAAATGACGAACAGGATGAGGCTGTTTTTGTAGCCAAAACCATTGATGAACTTGGTCGTAGTCAAAACTTCCTCCACAAGGATTTTGCAGTTCTTTATCGGACTAATGCGCAATCCCGTACCATTGAGGAAGCCCTGCTCAAGTCCAATATTCCTTATACTATGGTCGGCGGGACCAAGTTCTACAGCCGTAAGGAAATCCGTGATATTATCGCTTATCTTAACCTCATTGCCAATTTGAGTGATAATATCAGTTTTGAGCGTATTATCAACGAGCCTAAGCGCGGAATTGGTCCAGGAACGGTTGAGAAAATCCGAGACTTTGCGAATATGCAAGAGATTTCCATGCTAGACGCTTCAGCAAATATCATGTTATCAGGAATCAAGGCGAAGGCAGCCCAGTCAATTTGGGACTTTGCCAATATGATCTTGGATTTGCGAGAAAAACTGGATCAATTAACTATCACCGAGCTGGTTGAGGCTGTTCTAGAAAAAACTGGTTATATCGATATTCTCAATGCCCAAGCGACCTTAGAAAGCAAGGCTCGGGTTGAAAATATCGAAGAGTTTCTATCTGTTACCAAGAATTTTGACGACAATCCTGATAGTCAAGAAGAGGAAACAGGTTTGGACAAACTCAGTCGATTCTTGAATGACTTGGCTTTGATTGCAGATACAGATACAGGCAGTCAGGAGACATCAGAAGTGACCTTGATGACCCTCCATGCAGCGAAAGGACTAGAGTTCCCAGTTGTTTTTATCATTGGGATGGAGGAAAATGTCTTTCCACTTAGCCGTGCAGCTGAGGATCCTGATGAACTGGAAGAAGAACGCCGTTTGGCCTATGTAGGAATTACGCGCGCGGAGAAAATCCTCTATCTGACCAATGCCAACTCTCGCTTGCTTTTTGGGCGTACCAACTACAATCGTCCAACTCGTTTTATCAATGAAATTAGTTCGGACTTGCTTGAGTATCAAGGTTTGGCCCGTCCAGCGAATACTAGCTTTAAATCCTCTTATAGCAGTGGTGGGATTGCTTTCGGACAAGGAATGAGTTTGGCTCAAGCGCTTCAAGAACGGAAACGCAATGCTGCACCAAGCTCTATCCAGTCAAGTGGTCTCCCGTTTGGACAATTTGCAGCTGGAAATAAAAATGATACGAGCGATACCAACTGGTCTATTGGAGATATTGCACTTCACAAGAAATGGGGAGAGGGAACGGTCCTTGAAGTTTCAGGTAGTGGTGATACTCAGGAATTGAAAATCAATTTCCCAGAAGTAGGACTGAAAAAACTCCTAGCCAGTGTAGCCCCAATTGAGAAAAAAATCTAATTTTTCATCCTTCTCACGAATAATAAAGTGAGGAGGATTTTTATGTACAGTATTTCATTCCAAGAAGATTCACTTTTGCCTAGAGAAAGACTAGTTAAAGAAGGAGTAGAGGCTCTGAGCAATCAAGAGTTGTTAGCTATTTTGCTCAGAACGGGAACGCGTCAGGCAAATGTATTTGAAATCGCTCAGAAAGTCTTGAATAGTCTTAACAGTCTAACTGATCTGAAAAATATGACCCTGCAGGAATTGCAGAGTCTGTCTGGTATAGGGCGAATAAAAGCCATTGAATTACAAGCGGTGATTGAACTGGGGCATCGTATTCACAAACATGAAGCCCTTGAGATGGAAAGTATTCTCAGTAGTCAAAAACTAGCCAGGAAAATGGAACAGGAACTTGGCGACAAAAAACAAGAGCACCTAGTGGCGCTCTATCTCAATACTCAAAATCAAATCATTCATCAGCAAACTATTTTTATCGGCTCTGCGACACGCAGCATTGCTGAACCGAGGGAAATCCTTCACTATGCCCTCAAGCATATGGCTACCTCAGTGATTCTCGTTCACAATCATCCATCCGGTGCTGTATCTCCTAGTCGAAACGACAACCATGTCACTAAGCTAGTCAAGGAAGCCTGCGAACTGATGGGAATTGTGTTTCTGGATCATCTGATTGTCTCTCACTCGGATTACTTTAGTTACCGTGAAAAGACGGATCTGATTTAGAGTTCATTAACAACATAGTCAAACAATGTTTTATCTTTGGGGCGGTTTTCAAAGAGAAATTCAGGATGCCATTGAACACCAAGATAAGGAAAGTCGTCCGTAGTTGTCACTGCCTCAATGATTCCATCTTTAGGATCATGTGCTACAACCTTAAGATTTGAAGCTAGATCTTTAATGCTCTGGTGGTGAAAGGAGTTGATGTGAGAGATTTCTCCATAGATTTCTCGGAGAATCGTATCAGGTTCCGTTACGAGGCGTTGGGTCGTGTATTCGGCTGAACAGTCCTGCCAATGATCCTCGATATCTTGGTGTAGCGTGCCTCCCATGGCGACATTGAAAAGTTGAGTACCCCGACAAACAGAGAAAATTGGTTTCTTTTGCTTAATCGCTTCTTTGATAAGTGCTAGTTCAAAAATATCTCTTTGAAGATGGTAGTCATCACTATCAATAGCCTTTGGTTCACCATAGTATTTTGGATCAACATTTTGCCCACCCGTTAGGATGAGCTTATCAATGATATTGATGTAATAGGCAGCGATTTCTTGATCACCAATCGGTAGGATGATTGGAATTCCGCCAGCGTCCTTGACTCCTTCAACAAAGCCTTTTGCTGCATAGCTCATCATGATGTCATCATCTGGATGAGCTTTTTCATTTCCTGTAATCCCAATAACTGGTTTTTTCATACATGCTTTCGCTTTCTAATCCTCTTTACGCATAAAATAGAGGAGGGTTTGGAGTTCGCTTGTCAAATCGACATACTGAACGACCACATCTTTTGGGAGGTGAAGGTGAACAGGGGAAAAACTGAGAATACCTTTTATACCTGCATCAACCAAAAGATTGGCAACTTCTTGTGATTTAACACTTGGAACTGTTAGGATAGCAGTTTTGACATCTGCTTCTTTGATTTTTTCTTTAATCTGTGAGATACCATAGATTGGAATTCCATCAGGTGTCTGGCTTCCAACTTCTGGATGTTCATCCAGGTCAAAGGCCATGATAATCTTCATCTTGTTGCGCTCGTGGAAGCGGTAGTGGAGAAGGGCATGCCCCATATTACCAATCCCAACCAACATAACATTGGTGATGGAGTTATCATTTAGGAGGTCAGCAAAAAACGTCATGAGTTTTTTAACATCATAACCAAATCCACGTCTTCCTAGTTCACCAAAGTAGGAAAAATCACGACGAACGGTCGCAGAGTCGATACCGATAGCCTCTGCAATTTGTTTGGAGTTGGCACGTTCGATTTTTTCTGCATGAAATCTCTTGAAAATTCGATAGTAAAGAGAGAGTCTTTTTGCTGTTGCTTTTGGAATAGCAGACTGTTTATCTTTCACAAAATCACAACCTTTCTATTCTTCTATTTTATAGAAACATTGTGAAAAAATCAACAAAAACAAGAAAAAACTAAGAAATTTCTTAGTTTTTATCTGAAAAATGAGCTTGTGATAGAAAACGGTAGAGATCTCCAACCAATCCTTGATAAATCACCTTATCATTCAGCGTTAAGGAGCTGATTAGGAGAGTATCAGGTAGGGTCACACAGCCTGATAGAGATAACATGAGCTCTTCGTAATCCTTATATTCAAGTGTACGTTCTACGTGATAGTTATCTTGATAGGTAAGTCGATACATAGTCAATTATCTTTCTTCTTTAGTGAAGATACCGCGTTCTACTAAACTGTCCATGAGGAAGTAGAATTTCTCCTGATGAATGTGGTGGTCTTCTGATTTAAAGATATTAACCAATCGAAGGCCAGACTTGTCAGTAATGTTGAGTTTAGCACCTGTAAGGTCTTTGTTGATGATGATTTTTAGCTTGAAACCTTCACCACTGTTGGGTACTTTTTCAAGTAGACGAGTCAGTTCGTAGTTTCCAACCTTTGTTTCAAAGAAAGTATTATCTTTCAGTGTGAACTTTTTGACAGTAGGGCTAAGTGTGTAGTCGTAGCGGCAGTTTTGTAGTTTAATGGTTTTTTCGAATGCCATTAGTTTAATCTCCAATAATATTTTTTAAGGTTTGTGCGAGTTGTTTCAGTTCATCCTCAGTGTTAAGAGGAGAGAGACTGATACGGACAGATTCTTTCAAACGATGAGAATCTGGTCCATAAAATGCTTCAAGCACATGACTGGTTTGCACAATACCAGCAGTACAAGCTGAACCAGTAGAAATTGAAATTCCTTCAAGATCTAACCGTAGTAAGAGCAAATCATTTTTTTGGCCAGGAAAGCCAATGTTGACAACATAAGGAAGCTGGTGCTTGCTTTCATTGAGATAGTAGTCGAGACCAGCAATTTCTTCTAAAAAAGCAGATTTGAGTGCGCTTAGTTTTTGGTAATGCTTAGCTTGGTCATTTAAATCCTCTTTGAGAGCAGCGACCATACCTACAATGGCAGCAAGATTTTCTGTTCCAGCCCGTTTCTTTTGTTCTTGGTCTCCACCGTGAAGGTAGGAATCAAAGTCCGCGGAAGAAGCATAAAGAAAGCCAACTCCTTTTGGTCCATGGAATTTGTGGGCAGAAGCGCTGAGGAAATCAATTCCCAATTCCTCGGGATGGATAGGAATTTTTCCGATAGCTTGAACAGCATCTACATGATAAGCTGCAGGATGCTCTTTTAAAACACGTCCAATCTCAACTATAGGTAAGAGACTTCCAGTTTCATTGTTAGCATACATGGTGGAAACGAGAATGGTATCGTCACGTAAAGCCTCTTGAATCTGTTGGGCAGTGATTTCTTGATTTACTGGTTGGATGATGGTCGCTTCAAAATCAAAATGTTGAACCAGATAATCAATAGTCTCAAGCACAGAATGGTGTTCAATAGCTGTCGTAATGATATGTTTTCCCTGATTTTGATGACGGAGACAATAGCCGATAATGGCTGTATTGTTACTTTCTGTACCGCCAGAAGTGAAAAAGATATGTTGAGGTTTGGTTCCTAGTAAGAGGGCTAAGTCTTGACGAGCTTCTCGCAAGAGTTTGCCAGCCTGCCGACCATGACTATGAATACTAGAAGGATTACCATGAGTTTCTTGCATGACCTTGGTCATTTCAGAAATAGCTACTGCTGACATAGGAGTCGTAGCAGCATTGTCCAAATAAATCAAAGAATCACCTTATTTCTTTTTGTTGTAAGCAAAGAGTGGGCTGACTGGTTTTCTTTCATGGATGCGGACGATAGCATCACCAATTAATTCGCTAGCAGTAATGTAACATACATTTTCTGGAGTTCTTTCTTTGGTTGCTACTGAGTCTGTCACTAGGATTTCTTTGATGTTCGTAGCGTCAAGAAGATCTGCGGCACCTTCAACAAATAAACCGTGACTGGATACTGCATAAATCTCAGTTGCGCCTTCACGTTCAACGATTTTAGCTGCTTCAGAGAAGGTACGACCAGTATTTAGGATATCGTCAATCAAGATAGCCTTTTTGCCTTCAACATCCCCAATGATATAGCCTTCGTTACGATCAGAATCATCTTGCGCGTAGTCAATGATAGCGATAGGAGCATCAAGGTATTCAGCCAAACTACGAGCACGTTTAACACCAGAGTTCTTTGGACTAACAACAACAACATCAGAGCCAAGAAGACCTTTATCACAGTAGTGCTTAGCAAATAGAGGAACAGTATAAAGATTGTCTACAGGAATGTCAAAGAAACCTTGGACCTGAACTGCATGGAGGTCAAGCGTTAGAACACGACTTACACCAGCTTTGACAAGCATATTGGCAACCAGTTTTGCAGTGAGGGGTTCGCGAGAAGAAGCAATACGATCCTGACGCGCATAACCAAAGTAAGGAAGGACAACGTTGATACTATGAGCACTTGCACGTACACAAGCATCAACCATGATCAACAACTCCATTAGGTGGTTGCTAACGGGGTAGCTGGTTGACTGGATGATGAAGACATCGTAACCACGGACACTTTCTTCGATGTTGACCTGGATTTCGCCGTCAGAAAATTGTCGAGAGGATAATTTCCCAAGAGGTACACCAACTGTATCCGCAATCTTTTGAGCGATTTCATGGTTAGAGTTTAGGGTGAAAAGTTTCATGTTGTTTCTATCTGACATTATAGACCGTCCTCTGTAAACTTTGTGAATCTTCTCTGAGAAAGTTTTGTTTTTCAAAGCCAGATTCTTTTATTTTTATCTTTTCTATTTTACCAAAAAAAGGAGATTATTTCAGCTTTTTTTCATGCTTTTAATAAAACGAATTAATTTTGAAGGAGCTTTCTGATAGGTTATCTGATTTTCATCTAAAAATCTCTTAAAATCAGCTTTCCCTTTTTCATGGTCGGTGACTTCAAGCTCTAGTTCATAGTCCGTCTGATCAAAGTAGTGACTTTCATCTAAGGCCATTAATCCAATTTCAGTTTTCATTTCATAACGTAGAGTGGAAAGGCAGCCTAGAACAAGCCAGTTATGGCTTTCGATGCCAATGTTAGCAAGCTTCTCTAGAACGAGCCCTGGAGGTAGTTTTTGTTTTTCTAGGTATGATTCGGCTTCTGGAAGAGTTAGTTTCTGGTTGTATTCCATATTTCCTACAGTTTGAGGTACTTTTAAGGTCAATTCCGCCCAATCTGCAAAAGTGCGAATGCGCATGGCAACCTTCTTTTCACGCAATTGGAAATCTGGCGTATCAATGTAGTAGTTTTTCTGAAGAACGGCTTGGATATGGGAAAACTGTTTTTTTAGATGATCATATTCCTCTTTTTTCAGAAGTGTTTTCAATTCTATTTCTAAATGTTTCATTTTTTCAACCTTTTCTATATCTTTGAAAGCGATTTATGGTATAATGGACAATGTATTTATTGTATACGAATGTACTGAAAAAATCAAAGATTTTCGACAGAGCAATCAAACATTACAAGGGAGAAAGTATGACCATAGAATGGGAAGAATTTTTAGATCCTTACATTCAGGCTGTTGGTGAATTGAAGATTAAACTTCGGGGGATTCGCAAACAGTATCGTAAGCAAAACAAGCATTCTCCGATTGAGTTTGTAACGGGTCGTGTCAAACCGATTGAAAGTATCAAAGAAAAGATGGCTCGTCGAGGAATTACTTATGCAAGTCTGGAAAATGATCTGCAAGACATTGCTGGTTTACGTGTCATGGTTCAGTTTGTTGATGACGTTAAAGAGGTAGTTGAGATTCTACGTAAACGCCAAGATATGAGAGTCGTTCAGGAACGAGACTATATCACTCATCGTAAGGCTTCGGGCTATCGTTCTTATCACGTGGTTGTCGAGTACACGGTTGATACGATCAACGGGGCTAAGACGATTTTGGCGGAAATTCAAATACGGACTTTAGCCATGAATTTCTGGGCTACGATTGAACACTCGCTCAATTATAAATATCAGGGCGATTTTCCAGAAGAAATCAGGAAAAGACTGGAAATCACGGCCAAAATAGCCTATCAACTGGATGAAGAAATGGGTAAGATTCGTGATGATATCCAGGAAGCGCAGGCTCTCTTTGATCCATTGAGCAGAAAACTAAACGATGGTGTAGGAAATAGTGACGATACAGATGAAGAATACAGGTAAACGAGTTGACCTCATAGCAAATAGAAAACCACAGAGTCAGAAGGTTTTGCATGAACTGAGGGAAAAACTCAAGAAACAACATTTTATACTGAACGATACCAATCCCGACATCGTCATTTCCATTGGTGGTGACGGAATGCTTTTGTCTGCCTTTCACAAGTATGAGAATCAGTTAGACAAGGTTCGATTTGTAGGTGTTCATACAGGGCATTTGGGATTTTACACAGATTATCGTGATTTTGAGTTGGATCAATTGGTGACCAATCTTTTACTAGATACTGGTGCCAAAGTTTCCTATCCAGTCTTGAATGTTAAGGTAACGCTTGAAAATGGAGAAGTGAAAATCTTCCGTTCTTTAAATGAAGCCAGTATCCGTCGATCAGATCGGACCATGGTTGCGGATATCATCATTAACCATGTTCCGTTCGAGAGATTTCGTGGAGATGGAGTGACTGTTTCAACTCCGACGGGAAGCACTGCCTACAACAAGTCCTTGGGGGGAGCTGTCTTACATCCTACCATTGAAGCCTTGCAGTTGACGGAAATAGCGAGTCTTAACAACCGAGTCTATCGCACTTTGGGATCATCGATTATTATTCCCAAAAAAGATAAGATTGAGCTTTTGCCGACACGCAATGATTACCACACGATATCAGTTGATAACAGTGTCTATTCCTTCCGTAATATCGAACGGATTGAGTATCAAATCGACCATCACAAGATTCACTTCGTAGCGACTCCAAGCCACACTAGTTTCTGGAATCGTGTCAAAGATGCCTTCATCGGCGAGGTGGATGAATGAGGTTCGAATTTACCGCAGATGACCACGTCAAAGTCAAAACTTTCCTCAAGAAACATGAGGTTTCCAAGGGACTTTTGGCTAAGATTAAATTTCGAGGTGGGGCTATTCTGGTCAATGACCAACCTCAAAATGCGACTTATCTCTTAGATATTGGTGATAGGGTAACTATTGATATTCCAGCAGAGGAAGGATTTGAAACGTTAGAAGCTATTGTTCGACCACTCGATATCTTGTATGAGGATGATCATTTTCTGGTTTTGAATAAGCCTTACGGAGTAGCTTCCATCCCCAGTGTCAATCATTCCAATACCATTGCCAATTTTATCAAGGGCTACTATGTCAAGCAAAACTATGAAAACCAGCAAGTTCACATCGTGACTAGGCTTGATAGAGATACTTCTGGTTTGATGCTCTTTGCCAAGCATGGTTATGCTCATGCACGATTAGACAAGCAACTGCAACGAAAATCTATCGAAAAACGTTACTTTGCCTTGGTTAAGGGCAATGGGGATTTGGAGCCTGAAGGGGAGATTATTGCACCGATTGCACGTGATGAAGATTCCATTATCACCAGACGGGTTGCCAAAGGTGGGAAATACGCCCATACGTCTTACAAAGTTGTAGCGTCTTATGGAAATATTTACCTAGTCGATATTCGCCTGCATACTGGGCGAACTCATCAGATACGAGTGCATTTTTCCCATATTGGTTTTTCTTTGTTGGGAGACGATTTGTATGGTGGTAGTCTGGATGACGGTATCCAACGTCAGGCTCTGCATTGTCATTATTTATCTTTTTATCATCCTTTTCTAGAGCAAGATTTGCAGCTAGAAAGCCCCTTACCGGATGATTTCAGCAATCTTATTACTCAGTTATCAACTAATACTCTTTAAAAATTGTTTGGAGTATAATTTATTTTCTTAAAGGAGAAAACTCATGGAAGTTTTTGAAAGTCTCAAAGCCAACCTGGTTGGCAAAAATGCTCGTATCGTTCTCCCTGAAGGGGAAGAGCCACGTATTCTTCAAGCGACAAAACGCTTGGTAAAAGAAACAGAAGTGATTCCTGTTTTGCTTGGAAATCCTGAAAAAATTAAAATTTATCTTGAAATTGAAGGAATCATGGATGGTTATGAAGTCATTGACCCTCAACACTATCCTCGATTTGAAGAAATGGTTGCTGCTTTAGTAGAGCGTCGTAAGGGAAAAATGACCGAAGAAGAAGCGCGCAAAGTTTTGGTTGAAGATGTCAACTACTTTGGTGTTATGTTGGTATACTTGGGCTTGGTTGACGGTATGGTATCTGGTGCGATTCACTCAACTGCCTCAACAGTTCGCCCAGCCCTTCAAATCATTAAAACTCGTCCAAATGTAACTCGTACTTCAGGTGCCTTCCTCATGGTGCGCGGTACGGAACGTTACCTATTTGGAGACTGTGCCATTAATATCAATCCAGATGCGGAAGCCTTGGCTGAAATTGCGATCAACTCAGCAATCACAGCTAAGATGTTTGGTATTGAACCTAAAATTGCTATGCTAAGCTATTCTACTAAAGGTTCAGGCTTTGGTGAAAGTGTTGATAAGGTAGTGGAAGCTACTAAAATTGCTCACGACTTGCGTCCTGATCTTGAGATTGATGGTGAGTTGCAATTTGATGCGGCCTTTGTTCCCGAAACTGCAGCTCTAAAAGCTCCAGGAAGTAATGTAGCTGGTCAAGCAAATGTGTTTATCTTCCCAGGTATCGAAGCCGGAAATATTGGGTATAAGATGGCTGAACGCCTTGGTGGTTTTGCGGCTGTCGGACCTGTTTTGCAAGGATTGAACAAACCTGTTAACGACCTTTCTCGTGGATGTAATGCAGATGATGTGTACAAGTTGACCCTTATCACAGCAGCTCAAGCAGTTCATCAATAAGATTTAGTCCTCTTCCCCATGGGAAGAGGCTTTTTAGTACTGAGAAAAGGACAGTTAGAAGCTTCTATGTTATACTAGATATATGTTAGATTTGAAAGAATACGGTATCGTCATGTGGCCAGAGGAGAAGATCATTTCATTTCGTGAAAAACTCCTCAGTTGGTATGATGAAAACAAGCGAGATTTGCCTTGGCGGAGAAGTAAAAATCCTTATCACATCTGGGTATCTGAAATTATGCTCCAGCAGACCAGGGTTGATACAGTTATCCCATACTACGAACGATTCTTGGACTGGTTTCCAACAGTTGAAAGTCTGGCCAATGCCCCTGAAGAACGTTTGCTGAAGGCTTGGGAGGGTTTGGGCTATTATTCTCGAGTGCGCAATATGCAGACTGCAGCCCAGCAGATTATGGCTGACTTTGGTGGTCAGTTTCCAAACACCTATGAAGGAATATCTTGCCTGAAAGGAATTGGCCCTTACACTGCGGGTGCTATTTCCAGTATCGCTTTTAATTTGCCTGAGCCAGCGGTCGATGGCAATGTCATGCGAGTTTTGGCACGCTTGTTTGAGGTTAATCATGATATCGGAGTTCCCAGCAATCGAAAGATTTTCCAAGCTCTGATGGAAATCTTGATTGACCCGAAACGACCGGGTGATTTTAACCAAGCTCTGATGGATTTGGGCTCTGATATAGAGGCTCCAGTTAACCCTCGACCAGAAGAAAGCCCTGTTAAGGACTTTAACGCAGCCTATCAGAACGGAACTATGGATGTATATCCGATTAAAGAACCCAAGAAAAAGCCTCTCCCAATTTATCTCAAGGCTTTGGTTGTACGCAATGACCAAGGACAATTTTTACTAGAGAAAAATGAAAGCGAGAAACTGCTAGCTGGTTTTTGGCATTTCCCATTGATTGAAGTTGATGATTTCTCAAGTGATGACGATCAGCTAGATCTCTTTTCACAAGTCAAAGAGGAAAGCAGAGCATTTGGACCAAGCCCTCAAGAAAACTTTGAGCAGGATTATGATTTAGAAGTGAATTGGTCCCATCAAGTATTTGACCAGATCAAGCATGTATTTAGTCATCGGAAATGGCATATTCAAATCCTAGCTGGTCAAGTGTTGGAAACAAAACAGTTTTCGGACAGAGAAATTCGCTGGGTTTCTCCTCAGGAGTTTTCTGATTATCCACTTGCGAAACCTCAACAAAAAATTTGGCAGGCTTATAAAACAAGTCTTGAAGATGAAGGCTTACAGTAGCCATTTGTGCCTTCTTTGCATTTTTTTGTTATAATAGATAGAGAAAAGGTGATAAAATGAAAAAAATATTAATTGTAGATGATGAGAAACCAATCTCAGATATTATTAAGTTTAATATGGCCAAGGAAGGTTATGAAGTCGTCACAGCCTTCAATGGTCGTGAGGCAATCGAGCTATTTGAAGCAGAGCAACCAGATATTATTATCCTCGACTTGATGCTACCTGAAATCGATGGTTTAGAAGTTGCTAAAGCTATTCGTAAGACTAGTAGCGTGCCGATTATCATGCTATCAGCTAAGGATAGCGAGCTTGACAAGGTTATTGGTTTAGAGTTAGGTGCAGACGATTATGTTACAAAACCTTTCTCAAACCGTGAGTTGCAAGCACGTGTCAAGGCTCTGCTTCGTCGTACAGATCTAGTTTCTGTGGATAGCCAAGAGTCTGATGAGAAGAAGACGCAACCTTTACAAATTGGTGATTTGGAAATCGTTCCAGATGCTTACGTGGCTAAGAAATATGGTGAGGAATTAGATTTGACCCACCGTGAGTTTGAACTCTTGTATCACTTGGCATCTCATATTGGACAAGTGATTACGCGTGAACACTTGCTTGAGACTGTATGGGGTTATGACTATTTTGGTGATGTTCGTACGGTGGACGTGACCATTAGACGCTTGCGTGAAAAAATTGAAGACACACCAAGCCGTCCAGAGTACATTCTCACACGTCGTGGTGTTGGATATTATATGAGAAATAATGATTGAAGATATTAGACAAACTATTCTGACCAGCGATTTTATCTTTATCTTGATTTTACTTGGCTTTATCCTGGTGGTGACCTTGCTGTTACTGGAAAATCGTCGGGATAATATCCGTCTGAAGGAGATAAATCAAAAGGTTAAGGACTTGATTGCAGGTGATTATTCTCAAGTTTTAGACTTGCAAGGAAGTACAGAAATCACCAATATCACCAATAATCTGAACGATTTGTCAGAAGTTATTCGTTTGACCCAAGAAAATCTGGAACAAGAGAGTAAACGATTGAACAGTATTCTTTCTTACATGACAGATGGCGTTCTTGCGACCAATCGCCGTGGCCAGATTACTATGATCAACGATATGGCAAAGAAACAGCTCGGTGTGCAGAAAGAAGATGTTCTGAATAAAAGCATCCTCGAATTGCTTAAGATAGAAGATGAGTATGAGCTGCGTGATCTAATTACACAGATTCCTGAGTTGACGATTGACTCCCAGGATGTGAATGGTGAATATCTAAGCCTTCGTGTACGTTTTGCTCTGGTTCGCCGTGAGTCAGGTTTCATCTCTGGTTTGGTTGCCGTTTTACATGATACGACCGAACAGGAGAAGGAAGAGCGTGAGCGAAGACTCTTTGTTTCGAACGTGAGTCACGAGTTGCGAACTCCTTTGACCAGTGTTAAATCTTATCTTGAAGCCTTGGACGAGGGAGCTCTGTATGATCCTGTTGCTCCTGATTTTATCAAGGTTTCACTCGATGAAACCAACCGTATGATGCGGATGGTAACAGATCTCTTGCATCTCTCTCGTATTGATAATACGACAAGTCAGCTAGATGTGGAATTGATTAATTTTACAGCATTCATCACCTTTATTCTCAACCGCTTTGATAAGATGAGAAGTCAGGATGACGAGAAAAAATATGAACTTGTTAGAGATTACCCTATTAATTCAGTTTGGATTGAGATTGATACCGATAAGATGACTCAGGTGATTGATAATATTCTTAACAATGCCATCAAGTACTCACCAGATGGCGGAAAAATTACTGTCAGCATGAAGACCACAGATGACCAGATGATTTTATCCATCAAAGACCAAGGTCTAGGTATCCCAAAGCAAGATTTGCCAAAGATTTTTGACCGTTTCTACCGTGTGGATCGTGCAAGAAGCCGGGCTCAAGGTGGAACTGGTCTAGGTCTGGCGATCGCAAAAGAAATCATCAAACAACACAATGGCTTTATATGGGCCAAAAGTGAATACGGTAAGGGCTCAACCTTTACCATAGTGCTCCCTTATGATAAGGATGCCGTAAAAGAAGAAATATGGGAGGACGAAATAGAAGACTAGAATGAGTGAAATAGGCTTTAAATACAGTATTTTAGCATCAGGTTCCAGTGGAAATTCCTTTTATCTGGAAACCCCAAAAAAGAAAATCCTAGTGGATGCAGGCCTGTCTGGTAAGAAAATTACCAGTCTTTTGAGTGAAATCAATCGTAAACCTGAAGATTTGGATGCGATTTTGATTACGCATGAGCATTCAGACCATATTCATGGAGTCGGTGTCTTGGCTCGCAAATATGGCATGGACCTTTACGCCAATGAAAAGACTTGGCAGGCTATGGAAAATAGCAAGTACCTCGGTAAGGTGGATTCATCGCAGAAACACATTTTTGAAATGGGAAAAACCAAAACTTTTGGCGATATCGACATCGAGAGTTTTGGGGTTAGTCATGATGCCGCAGCACCCCAGTTTTATCGCTTTATGAAGGATGATAAGAGTTTTGTCATGTTGACTGACACAGGTTATGTTAGTGATCGTATGGCAGGAATTGTTGAGAATGCTGACGGTTATCTCATCGAATCCAACCACGACGTGGAAATCTTACGAGCTGGATCTTATGCTTGGCGACTCAAACAGCGTATCCTATCTGATCTCGGTCACCTTTCTAACGAAGACGGAGCTGAGGCCATGATTCGTGCAATGGGAAATCGAACAAAGAAAATCTATCTTGGGCATTTGTCTAAAGAGAACAATATCAAAGAACTGGCTCATATGACTATGGTCAACCAGCTAGCCCAGGCTGATCTGGGAGTCGGAGTAGACTTTAAGGTTTATGATACCTCACCAGATACTGCAACACCATTAACAGATATATAAAAAAGAAGGCGAGTGCCTTCTTTTGTTTTGTACTTTATCAGGGTTTTAGTGTGGTATAATGATAAAAATAACTAAAGGAGTAGTAGTGTGAAGAGAAAATGGTTATTAAAGGATTACTATGACACAACGATTATCATTCTTGCATTGATATCCGTTGTCCTTGTTTTGCTTGGATTTGCTGAGGTGATTGATTTGGATAATCCACCCTACAGTATTATTGATTTACTGATTTGGTTTGTTTTTGTGGTAGATTATGGTTGGCGCTTCTTTTCAAGTAAAGAAAAATGGAAATTTATATTTGAAAATATCTTCGACTTGCTAGCTATCCTTCCTTTGAATGCTATTTTTACAGTATTTCGATTAGGGCGAATCTTCCGCCTAACAAGGCTGACAAAATTACTGAAACTAACTCGTCTTTTAAGAGTCGTTGGATTGACTGGCAAGTTGGAAAAGAAGGTTGGAAAACTCTTACGAACAAATGGCTTACTTTATATTTTCTATCTCAATTCCTTTATTGTACTGGTAGGGAGTTCAATTTTGTCTGTTGTTGAAGAAAAATCATTCTCAGATAGTCTTTGGTGGGCGCTTGTAACTGTAACGACTGTTGGTTATGGAGATATTGTTCCTTCGTCGATTTTTGGGAAGTGGTTAGCTGTTTTACTAATGCTTGTTGGTATTGGCACAATAGGGATGTTAACGAGTGCCTTGACAAACTTTTTTGTAAAGGATAATCCAGATGAGCAGATAAAACTTGATAACCTCCAAGACGAATTACGGAGTCAAAGGATCTTACTAGAGAAACAATCTGAGAAGATAGAAGAACTGCATAGAATGATACAAGACTTGCTTGAAAAAAAGTAATTTAGACCATACAAAAACCACTCGACGAGTGGCTTTTTTACAATCCAGCAAAGTCCTTGATTTCTTGTGCTGACATGGAAGAGTCACAACGGACCTTGATTTGTCCATCTGCAATGTGAACGAAGCCTGGTACAGTTGGAATTCCATAGCGTGAACGGAATTCTTGTAACTCATTGAGTTGGCTTGGTTCTTCACTGTTGATGAAGTAGATGTGAGCTTTGGTTTCAGCTACGACACCTGCTAATGTACCTGCAAATTTACGGCAGTAAGGGCAAGTTTTACGACCAATAAAGAAGGTTGCAGTTTCTTTATTATCAAGAGCTTCTTGTGCACGCGCAACTGTAGTGACTTCAAGGTCTTTGATGTTTGCTAAAAATTGTTCCATGAGATTACCTCGCTTTCATTGATAAGTCTAGTATGCCATAAAGTTTCTAAAAATGCTTAGATTTGATACGAAAAAAAGATGAGATTGGTTGGTCTCATCTTTTATAATTTGTTATTTAACAAAAGCATTGATTTCTGCTTCGATGTTGGCAATCTTAGCTTGTGAATCTTCATTGCTTTCACCCACAACAGCAATGTAGAATTTGATTTTTGGTTCAGTACCAGAAGGGCGAACAGCAATCCATGAACCGTCAGCAAGTGTATATTTCAACACATCACTTGGAGGAGTTGTCAAGTTTGTAACAGTACCATCAGCAGCAGTAGCAGTTTGAGCCTTGAAGTCTTCTACGACAGTGATAGCTGTTGCGTTCCATTCTTTTGGAGCATTGTTACGGAACTTAGCCATGATTTCCTTGATTTGTTCTGCACCATCAACACCAGAAAGGGTAACAGAGATAGTCTTTTCAGCGTAGTAGCCGTATTCTTTGTAGATTTCTTCGATACCGTCAGCAAGTGTCAAACCACGTGAACGGTAGTAGGCAGCAAGTTCAGCAACGACTAGAACGGCTTGGATAGCATCTTTATCACGTACGAATGGTTTAATCAAGTAACCGAAGCTTTCTTCAAATCCCATCATGTAAGTGTGATTGTGTTTTTCTTCAAATTCTTGGATTTTTTCAGCGATAAATTTGAAACCAGTCAAAACGTTGAACATGGTTGCGCCGTAGCTTTCAGCAATCTTCGTTACCAAGTCAGTTGATACGATAGACTTGCAGAGAGCTGCATTTTCAGGAAGAGTTCCAGCATTTTTGTGGGCTTCCAAGATGTATTTAGCCATGATAGCGCCGATTTGGTTACCTGAAAGGTTAAGGTAGCTACCATCTTTTTGAAGAACTTCAACACCAACACGGTCAGCGTCAGGGTCAGTTGCAACAAGAACATCAGCGCCAACTTGACGACCAAGTTCTTCAGCAAGGGCAAAGGCTGCTTGGCTTTCTGGGTTTGGAGATTTCACAGTTGAGAAGTCTGGGTCAGCAGTTGCTTGTGCTTCAACAACCTGAACAGAGTCAAATCCTGCTTGAGCAAGAGCACGACGAGCCAACATTTCACCCGTACCATGAAGTGGTGTGTAGACAATCTTCATGTCTTTACCGAATTCTTCAATCAAGGTTGGGTTGATGTTTACGTCTTTAACTTCTTTAAGGTATTCTGCATCAACAGCTTCGCCGATAACTTCAATCAAGCCAGAAGCTTTTTCAGCTTCGACATCAGCAACTTCCACAGCGAATGGATTTTCGATAGCACGAATATAAGTAGTCAAAGCGTCTGCATCGTGTGGAGGCATTTGTCCACCGTCTTCTCCGTAAACCTTGTAACCGTTAAATGGAGCAGGGTTGTGACTGGCAGTAATCATGATACCTGTGAAACAGTTGAGGTGACGAACTGCAAATGAGAGTTCTGGAGTTGGACGGAGGCTTTCAAATACGTAAGATTTGATACCATGTTTTGCAAGAACTGCCGCAGATTCAAAGGCAAACTCAGGTGAGAAGTGACGGCTATCGTAGGCAATTGCTACACCACGTTCTTTTTCGTTTCCACCTTTTGACTCAATCAAACGAGCCAAACCTTCGGTAGCTTGACGAACAACGTAGATGTTGATGCGGTTTGTACCAGCACCGATCAAACCACGCATACCAGCAGTACCAAATTCAAGATTGGTATAAAAGGCATCTTCCTTAGTTTTTTCGTCCATATTGATTAAATCTTGACGAAGGTAGTCTGGAAGGTCAGCAAAATCGACCCATTTTTGATAATTTTCTTGGTAAGTCATAGAGTGTCTCCTTTGTTTATTGCTTTAATCGCTTTCATTATATCACGATTTGACATTTTAGTAAAACGTTAGCATAACTTAAAATGTAGGAAATTTACTTATGCACTTTAGCGGGAAAATCGTGGGTACCATGCTAACTTATACTAAGTTAGGGATGAAAATTAATTATTAGATACTTTATAACATGAAAGTTTATAATTCATTTTGTAGGTTTGTTGAAGAAAAAATCAAAAATATTGTTATATTCTATTCTTTTTATAAAGAATCCTTTAATGTCTCAAACGAACATATAGAAAAATTTAATGTAAAACTCTATAAATTTAAGATATTTTGAAAATATCTGGTTTCTGTTTTGATTTTTATTCTGCGTATGGTAAAATATAGTAAATCATTAAAGGAGAATCCATTATGAAAAAAATTCTTAAGCATTCTGCTTTGCTTTTGTCAGCTTTAGCACTTGTTGCCTGTGGAGCTCAAAAAAAAGCAAGCGACAATGGTACTGCCTCGAACTCAAACTTTGAAGTTTCTGTAAAAGATGGTATGTTTGTATTGCCTAAAGATGAAGATTCATCTTCAAGCTACCTTGCACTTCAAGTCGAAATCAAGAACAATCGTGATAAACAGTTTAGTTTTACTAGCCAAGATATTACGCTGTATAATGAAAAAGATGAGAAATTACAACCAATTCAAATCTATGAAAGCGATAGTAAAACCAAGTTTATGTCATATGGAGACAGTCTTTCTAAAGGAAAGAGCGTTGCTGGTTATGTAGTGTATGAAGTCGACAAGAACGCTAAGTATGAACTCCACTTCGCGCCTAGCTTTTACGATGACATCAAAGAAAATTCCAAAAAGAATAATGATGTAGCAATCAAGGTTGATCCAAGTCAGTATGAAGATCATATTGATGAAGCGAAAGATGTAATGAAAAAATATGTCGATGCTGTTTACCTTAATGGGGAAAGTTCTGGTGGTGGAACGAACCTAAGTGCTACTGATAATAAGTCGCAAGTTGTTGCGCTTGCTGATGATAAGAAATCATCTGATAACAGTGCTGAATTCACAAACGATGCGAAAGCTGATAAAGAAGAGTTTATCAAGAAATTTACAGAGTCGTTCGGAAAAGGCTTTTATAACTACAAACCATCTGATTCAGAACTTAGAACATTTGCAGATGCCTACATCAAAGCAAATGCTAAGAGAGCAAAAGTTGATTATAAAGTGAAGACATATTTGCCAGACTATGCTGTTGTTTATGTTAGACCAGAGACAATCGACTTGGATAACTTGAATGTTCATGAATTGAGTCGTAAATTCTACGAAGAAAACAAAGGTAAATATAGCAACTACTCAGAAGCTATGAAAGCTGGTGAGAAGTACATTTTAGAAAATGCACCAAGTCAATTTGATTCAACTCCACTAGACACTAGTGATAACATGAAGAAAGAGGGTTATGAAATTAAAATGACCAAGAAAGATGGAAAATGGACCATCGATACCTCTTCTAAAAACTATGACTTAAAAGATATGGCTCGCACATTCCGTGGAGGCATTGGATACTAATATGAAAGGTTCGGGTTTATAACTCGAACTTTTTTCATTGCAATTGTGCAAAAGAGAAAAAGATAGTAAAATAGATGTATGATTATTTTACAAGCCAATAAAATTGAACGATCTTTTGCTGGTGAGGTTCTCTTTGAACATATCAACCTGCAAGTAGATGAACGAGATCGGATTGCCCTTGTTGGGAAGAATGGAGCGGGTAAGTCTACTCTTTTAAAGATTTTGGTTGGGGAAGAGGAGCCAACTAGTGGAGAAATCAACAAGAAAAAAGATATTTCTCTGTCTTACCTAGCCCAAGATAGCCGTTTTGAGTCTGAAAATACCATTTATGATGAAATGCTTCACGTCTTTGATGACTTGCGTCGTACAGAGACACAACTGCGTCAGATGGAGTTGGAGATGGGTGAAAAGTCTGGTGAAGATTTGGATAAACTGATGGCGGATTATGATCGTTTATCAGAGAATTTCCGTCAGGCTGGTGGCTTTACCTACGAAGCTGATATCCGCGCTATCTTGAATGGTTTCAAGTTTGACGAGTCTATGTGGCAGATGAAAATTGCCGAGCTTTCAGGTGGTCAAAATACTCGTCTGGCACTTGCCAAAATGCTCCTTGAAAAGCCCAATCTCTTGGTCTTGGATGAGCCAACCAATCACTTGGATATCGAAACCATTGCCTGGCTAGAGAATTACTTGGTGAACTATAGCGGTGCCCTCATTATTGTCAGCCACGACCGTTACTTCTTGGATAAGGTTGCGACGATTACACTGGATTTGACCAAGCATTCCTTAGATCGCTATGTGGGCAATTATTCTCGTTTTGTTGAGTTAAAGGAGCAAAAGCTAGCTACTGAGGCAAAAAACTATGAAAAGCAACAGAAGGAAATCGCGGCTCTAGAAGACTTTGTCAATCGCAATCTAGTCCGAGCCTCAACGACTAAACGTGCCCAATCTCGACGCAAGCAACTGGAAAAAATGGATCGCTTAGACAAGCCTGAAGCTGGCAAGAAATCAGCTAATATGACCTTCCAGTCTGAAAAAACGTCTGGAAATGTCGTTTTAACCGTTGAAAATGCGGCTATTGGGTATGATGGGGAAATACTGTCAGAACCTATCAACCTAGACCTTCGTAAGATGAATGCTGTTGCGATTGTCGGACCAAATGGCATTGGGAAGTCAACCTTTATCAAGTCTATTGTGGACCAGATTCCTTTTATCAAGGGAGAGAAGCGTTTTGGTGCCAATGTTGAGGTTGGTTACTATGATCAGACTCAAAGTAAGCTAACACCAAGTAATACTGTACTCGATGAACTTTGGAATGATTTTAAACTGACACCTGAAGTTGAAATCCGCAACCGCCTTGGTGCCTTCCTCTTCTCTGGTGATGATGTTAAAAAGTCAGTCGGAATGCTGTCTGGTGGTGAACGAGCTCGTCTGTTGCTTGCCAAACTTTCAATGGAAAACAACAATTTCTTGATTTTGGACGAGCCGACCAACCACTTGGATATTGATAGCAAGGAAGTGTTAGAAAATGCTCTGATTGATTTTGATGGAACCCTTCTTTTTGTCAGCCACGACCGTTACTTTATCAATCGTGTAGCCACTCATGTACTGGAATTGTCTGAAAATGGCTCAACCCTTTACCTTGGAGATTATGACTACTATGTTGAGAAAAAGGCTGAAATAGAAGTCAGCCAGATAGAAGAAGCTTCAACTAGTAATCAAGCAAAAGAACCGAGCCCCGTCAATGACTACCAGGCTCAGAAAGAAAGTCAGAAAGAAGCCCGTAAGCTCATGCGCCAAATAGAGAGTTTAGAAGCTGAAATCGAAGAGTTAGAAACTCAAAGTCAAGCCATTTCTGAACAAATGCTGGAAACCAATGATGCTGAAAAACTCATGGAATTGCAGACTGAACTGGACAAAATTAGCCATCGTCAGGAAGAAGCTATGCTTGAGTGGGAAGAATTATCAGAGCAGGTGTAAAGATGAAACATCTAGGAAAGGTTTTTCGTGAATTTCGAACAAGTGGGAAGTACTCCTTGAAAGAGGCGGCAGGTGAATCATGTTCAACCTCTCAGTTATCTCGCTTCGAGCTTGGGGAGTCTGATCTAGCAGTTTCCCGTTTCTTTGAGATTTTGGACAATATTCATGTGACTATTGAAAATTTCATGGACAAGGCTAGGGATTTTCAAAATCATGAACATGTTGCCTTGATGGCACAGATTATTCCGCTTTACTACTCAAATAATATTGCAGGTTTTCAAAAGCTTCAAAGAGAACAACTTGAAAAGGCTAAGAGTTCGACCAATCCCCTCTATTTTGAGCTGAATTGGATTCTGCTACAAGGACTGATTTGTCAAAGAGATGCTCATTATAGGATGAGGCAGAGTGATTTGGAAAAGGTGGCAGATTATCTTTTTCAAACAGAAGAATGGACCATGTATGAGTTGATCCTTTTTGGTAACCTCTATACTTTCTACAATGTGGACTATGTGGCTCGGATTGGCAGAGAAGTTATGGAGAGGGAAGACTATTACAAGGAAATTGGTCGGCATCGTAAACTTGTTTTGATTTTAGCTCTTAACTGTTACCAGCATTGTTTGGAAAACCGTTCCTTTACGGATGCGGACTATTTTGAGGGCTATGTAGAGAAGTTGATTGGAAATGGTATCAAGCTTTATGAGCGCAATATCTTCCATTATCTCAAAGGTTTCGCCCTCTACCAGAGAGACTTGAAAGAAGAAGGTTGTAGTCAGATGCAGGAAGCCATGCATATTTTTGATGTGCTTGGACTTCCAGAGCAAGTGGCTTACTATCAGGAACATTATGAAAAATTTGTAAATGCTTAAATTTCCCAAATAAGGGAAAAATAAAGAGACTCCTTTCAGTTTTGATACAATAGTTTCAAAATTTGAGAGGAGCTTTTTATATGAACCGACATGCAATCCAGTTGATTAGTCGTGGGGCTATTAATAAGGTAGGGAATATGCTCTATGATTATGGAAACAGTGTTTGGCTGGCATCAATGGGAACGATAGGACAGACTGTTCTTGGGATTTATCAGATTTCTGAACTCGTCACATCGATTCTGGTCAATCCCTTTGGCGGAGTGATTTCAGACCGCTTTTCGCGTCGCAAAATTTTGATGACGACGGACTTGATTTGTGGCGTTCTTTGCTTAGCTATTTCTTTCATCAGAAATGATAGCTTGATGATTGCTGCCTTGATTTTTGCCAATATTGTTCAGGCGGTTGCCTTTGCATTTTCTCGTACAGCCAACAAAGCCATTATAACTGAAGTTGTAGAAAAAGAAGAGATTGTGACCTATAATGCTCGCTTGGAGTTAGTTTTGCAGGTTGTAGGCGTTAGCTCCCCTGTACTTTCTTTCATCGTTTTACAATTTGCCAGTCTCCATATGACGCTTGTTTTAGATGCCATTAGTTTTTTCATCGCATTTATCTTAGTAGCTTTCCTCCCCAAAAAAGAGGCTAAGGAACAAGTGAAAAGGACTTTCAGCTGGAAAAATATTTTTGCTGATATGAAAGAAGGGATTCGCTATATTTGGCGCCAGCAAGAGATCTTTTTCCTTTTGTTAGTTGCTTCCAGTGCTAATTTCTTTTTTGCAGCTTTTGAATTTCTCCTCCCTTTTTCAGAACGGCTTTACGGGGTAGAAGGAGCTTATGCAACTATTTTGACTATGGGCGCTATTGGTTCGATTATCGGAGCTCTTCTAGCTAACAAAATAAAGGCAGGTGTTTATAATCTTTTGATTCTATTGGCCTTGACTGGAGTTGGAGTTTTTATGATGGGGTTACCATTGCCAACTTTTCTTTCCTTTTCTGGAAATTTAGTTTGTGAACTGTTTATGACGATATTTAATATTCACTTTTTTACTCAGGTGCAAACCAAGGTTGAGGGGGAATACTTGGGAAGAGTCCTAAGCACAATTTTTACCTTAGCCATCCTATTTATGCCGATTGCAAAAGGCCTTATGACTGTGCTACCAAGTGTCCATCTCTCTTCTTTTCTGATAATTGGAAGCGGGGTTATCATCCTGTCTTGTCTATCCCTCGTTTATGTACGAAGTCATTTTAAAAAAGAGTTATAATTTCTCTTTTTTAGAAAATATTTCACTACAAACCATTTTTCAGTCCTTCTCTATTGTGAGGAGGGCTTGCTTTGTGGTAAAATGGTTTTATGAATAAAAGAATGAATGAGTTAGTTGCCTTACTCAACCGCTATGCGAGCGAGTACTATACGAGTGACAATCCTTCGGTTTCAGATAGCGAGTACGATCGCCTCTACCGAGAGTTGGTCGAGTTGGAAGCTGCCTATCCAGATCAAGTTTTAGCAGACAGTCCAACCCATCGTGTCGGTGGTAAGGTTTTAGATGGTTTTGAAAAATACAGTCATCAGTATCCTCTTTATAGTTTGCAGGATGCTTTTTCACGTGAAGAGTTAGAAGCTTTTGATGCGCGTGTTCGCAAGGAGATTCCCCATCCCACCTATATCTGTGAATTGAAAATCGATGGTTTATCTATTTCCCTTACTTATGAAAATGGGATTTTGGTCGCTGGGGCGACTCGTGGTGATGGTTCTATTGGTGAGAATATCACTGAAAACCTCAAACGCGTCAAGGATATTCCTTTGACCTTGCCAGAAAAACTAGATATCACTGTTCGTGGGGAGTGTTACATGCCACGCGCTTCTTTTGATCTGGTCAACCAAGCTCGCCAAGAAAATGGAGAGCCTGAATTTGCCAATCCTCGTAATGCGGCGGCTGGAACTTTGCGTCAGCTGGATACGGCAGTAGTAGCCAAACGCAATCTTGCGACTTTCCTCTATCAAGAAGCAAGCCCTTCTACTCGTGATAGCCAAGAAAAAGTCTTGAAGCATCTTGAACAACTTGGTTTTGTAGTTAATTCTAAACGAATCTTGGCTGAAAGCATGGATGAGATATGGAATTTTATCCAAGAAGTAGGACAAGAACGGGAACAGCTACCTTATGATATTGATGGAGTGGTTATCAAGGTCAATGACTTAGCAGGTCAAGAAGAACTCGGTTTTACAGTTAAAGCACCTAAGTGGGCAGTGGCCTACAAATTTCCTGCAGAGGAAAAAGAAGCCCAACTACTCTCAGTTGACTGGACAGTAGGCCGTACTGGGGTTGTCACGCCAACTGCCAATCTGACACCTGTTCAGCTTGCTGGTACGACCGTTAGCCGTGCGACCCTACACAACGTAGATTATATTGCTGAAAAAGATATTCGCAAAGACGATACGGTTATCGTCTATAAGGCTGGGGACATCATCCCTGCTGTCTTGCGAGTGGTAGAGTCCAAGCGTGTTTCTGAAGAAAAACTAGATATTCCGACTAACTGTCCGAGCTGTGACAGTCAGTTACTTCATTTTGAAGATGAGGTTGCTCTACGTTGTATCAATCCTCGTTGTCCTGCTCAAATTATGGAAGGCTTGATTCACTTTGCCTCTCGAGATGCCATGAATATTACAGGCCTAGGTCCTTCCATAGTTGAGAAACTCTTTGCTGCTAATCTAGTCAAGGATGTAGCAGACATTTATCGTTTGAAAGAAGACGATTTCCTCCTTTTAGAAGGTGTCAAGGAAAAGTCTGCTTCTAAACTGTATCAGGCCATTCAAGCATCTAAGGAAAATTCTGCTGAAAAGCTCTTGTTTGGACTGGGAATTCGCCATGTCGGAAGCAAGGCTAGCCAACTCTTACTCCAACACTTTCACTCTATTGAAAATCTAGCCCAAGCTGATCCTGAGGAAGTAGCAAGTATCGAGAGCTTGGGTAGTGTGATTGCTCAAAGTCTTCAGACTTATTTTGCTACAGAAGGGTCGAAGATTCTCTTAGACGAGTTGAAAGAAGCTGGAGTCAATCTGGACTACAAAGGACAGACACTAGTGGCAGATGCGGCCTTGTCAGGTTTGACCGTTGTGCTAACGGGGAAATTGGAACGCCTCACTCGCTCTGAAGCCAAAAGCAAACTCGAAAGCCTTGGTGCCAAAGTCACAGGCAGTGTATCTAAGAAAACGAATCTTGTCGTAGCAGGAGCAGATGCAGGAAGCAAGCTCCAAAAAGCACAAGAACTTGGTATCGAAGTTCGAGATGAGGCCTGGCTAGAAAGTTTGTAAAGAATAGTTGAAAAATAGATGTCAGATAGTCTGGAACTATCTCTCCTGATGTGTTTTTATATCTATTAAACTATTCTCTATTGTGCTGAAATTCCCGTTAAATTCTTCAGCATAACTTAAAAATTAAAATTAGAAATTAGGAAAAGAAATGTATAGTTACCCTGTAGTCATCCATTTTCACCGAAAAAATGGGGATTATGCCGCTTGTTCATTCAGTAGAGAACAGGCAGATGTTAAAGAAAATTTGTATTATGAAAATGACTATTTTGGAGCAAAATTCTCCTTTACAGTTACAAGTGCAGAAAGGCTCGATACTTTGACCTTTTCTGTCGAAATTGATGGAAAAACAAAAGACTATTTTCTACGGTTTAACTATTATCCACTGTTGACTGAGGTTTGGATCTTAGATGGTGATGAGACGGTTTATTATTCTGAAAATCCTGCCATTGCAAGTCCTTGCTATAAAGATCGAAATCCGTTTGCTTTTGATAAAGCCTTTCACAGTGAAAGTTTTGATCATCATTGGGGATACCAAGGAGAGTTGGGTTATAGTATCTCAGACTACCAGACAAGCTTTAAACTCTGGGCTCCAACCGCTACAGCTGTTCAAGTGGTCGTTTATGAAAATACAAGTAACGACGCGCCGATTTGGAAAACCTTTAATCTCGAGCGTGGGAACAGCTATTCATATAGTCATAAGTACAATACCATTGGTGTTTGGAGTGTAGACCTGGATGAAAATCTTGCAGGTAAAGCTTATCAGTATCAGATTGAGTTTCCGCACCACCAGACCTTGACACGAGACCCATACACTATCGCTACAAGTCCTGACGGGAAACGTTCTGTAATTCTCTCTCAGCAAGATAGACAAGTAGAAGGATTTAAAGTCAAACATGGGACAGACGCTCCTTGGCGTTTGGAAAATCCATGTAAAGCCGTTATCTGTGAGATGCACATTCGTGATTTTACAAAATCGCCGACATCTGGAGTTCCAGAAAATCTTCGAGGAACTTTCCTTGGGGCTGCCCAGACTGGAACGGTTAACCAGTATGGGCAAGCAACAGCCTTTGACTATATCAAAGAACTCGGCTGTAATTATGTTCAGCTCCAACCAATCTTTGATCGTCATAAGGAATACGACGTGGAAGGAAATGTAACCTATAACTGGGGTTATGACCCTCAAAACTACAATGCGCCAGAGCCAAGTTTCTCTAGTAATACAGATGATCCTGGACAGGTTATTCGAGACCTCAAGACCATGATTCAGGTATATCATGATGCGGGAATCGGTGTTATTATGGATGTCGTTTACAACCATACTTTCTCAACGGTAGATGCGCCTTTCCAAACAACTGTTCCTGATTATTACTATCGTATGAATCCAGATGGAACCTTCCAAAACGGCACAGGTGTAGGAAATGAAACCGCAAGCGAACACGAAATGTACCGCAAGTATATGATTGACTCACTCCTTTATTGGGTGAAAGAATACAATATTGACGGTTTCCGTTTCGACTTGATGGGAATTCACGATGTCAAAACCATGCAGGCAATTCGTTGGGCACTTGATGAAGTTGATCCACGTATTATCACTTATGGAGAAGGTTGGGATATGGGGATAGGTCTTGCACCTTATGACAAGGCCAAGAAGGACAATGCCTACCAGATGCCAAATATTGGATTCTTCAATGATGATCAGCGTGATGCCATCAAAGGAGGAGAAGTTTATGGTTCAATCAAGGCAGGATTTGTTAGTGGTGCAGCTACAGAACCGATTGTAGCCAAAGCTATTCTTGGTAGCCGAGAGTTGGGTTCATATCTTAGTCCAAACCAAGTTCTTAACTATGTGGAAGCCCATGATAATTACAACTTGCATGATTTGTTAGTAACCCTTCATCCAGATCACAGTTCAGATAAGATTATGCGTCAGGTCGAAACAGCAACAGCGATGAGCATTCTTATGCAAGGGATGTCCTTTATAGAGCTTGGTCAAGAATTTGGCCGTACCAAACTCCTTGCTACAGGAGAAAATGGCGAGCTGACCCCAGCAGATAGAGAACGGGCCATGAATAGTTACAATGCTCCAGATAGTGTCAACCAGGTCAACTGGGATTTAATAAATGAGAGACAAGAAAGCATTGACTTTATTCGCCAGATTATTCGCCTAAAAACACAAACACGTGCTTTCTCTTATCCTACATACGAAGAAGTTTATCGTCATGTCTTCGTCCATACAGCTGCTGAAAATAGTGGGTGGATTGTTTACGAAATTCATGGTGGATTAGAGCACTTATTGGTGGTATTCAATGCTAAAGGAACTTCCTTCTACTTTGAAAATGCAGGAAATCTTGAAATGCTGGTGTCCAATAGTCGTTCTAAAGAGTCTAATGTGATTGATGATATCAGCGTTGCAGTCTTGAAGGTACTTTCATAGCAAATGCCACAAAAAGGTTTAGATAATCTAGACCTTTTTTTGATTTTTATTGAAAATCCAATATCTAATAGGAATAAATTTCAAATAATTTGAAGAATCAAGTTTGTGAAAAAAATATCAATATTTTCTAAAAAGGGGTTGTAATTTTCTGAAAATTTGATAAAATAAGTTTTAATCATTTTCAGGAGGAAGAGAATTTGACACATTATCAGAATTTAGTGAATGGAAAATGGAAATCATCAGAGAATGAAATTGCTATCTATTCTCCCATCAATCAGGAAAAGCTAGGTACAGTACCAGCTATGAGTCAGGCTGAAGTAGATGAGGCTATGAAAGCTGCGCGTGCAGCTCTCCCAGCATGGCGTGATTTAGCACCAGTTGAGCGTGCAGCCTATTTACATAAGACAGCAGACATTTTGGAACGCGATAAAGAAAAAATTGGTACCATTCTAGCCAAAGAGGTTGCAAAAGGGATTAAAGCAGCCATTGGAGAAGTAGTACGTACAGCAGAATTGATTCGTTTTGCTGCTGAGGAAGGCCTACGTATCACTGGACAAGCAATGGAAGGTGGTGGTTTTGAAGCTGCAAGTAAAAATAAACTAGCCGTTGTTCGTCGTGAGCCAGTTGGTGTCGTTTTAGCTATTGCACCATTTAACTATCCAGTCAACCTTTCTGGATCTAAGATTGCTCCGGCTTTGATTGCAGGAAATGTCGTTATGTTTAAACCACCAACACAAGGATCTATTTCTGGTCTCTTGCTGGCTAAAGCATTTGACGAAGCAGGAATCCCAGCAGGTGTCTTTAACACCATCACTGGACGTGGTTCTGAAATCGGAGACTACATCATCGAACACAAGGAAGTGAACTTCATTAACTTTACAGGTTCAACACCGATTGGTGAGCGTATTGGTCGTTTAGCTGGTATGCGGCCAATTATGCTGGAACTTGGTGGAAAAGATGCAGCAATTGTCTTAGAAGATGCAGATTTAGAAAATGCAGCTAAGCAGATCGTAGGTGGTGCTTTTAGCTACTCTGGTCAGCGTTGTACTGCTATCAAACGTGTTTTGGTTGTGGAAAGCGTAGCAGACAGATTGGCAGAATTGCTCCAAGCTGAAGTTGCTAAGCTAACAGTGGGTGATCCATTTGACAATGCAGATATCACGCCAGTTATTGATAATGCTTCAGCTGATTTCATCTGGGGATTGATTGAAGACGCTCAAGAAAAGGGTGCCAAAGCGCTCAGCCCAATCAAACGTGAGAATAATCTCATTTGGCCAGGACTTTTTGATTATGTCACAAGAGATATGAAATTAGCCTGGGAAGAACCATTTGGACCTGTTCTTCCAATTATTCGAGTTTCAGATGCTAATGAAGCGCTAGAAATTGCTAATGAATCAGAATTCGGTCTTCAATCTTCAGTCTTTACAAATGACTTTAAGAAGGCATTTGAAATCGCTGAAAAACTTGAAGTTGGTACCGTTCATATTAATAATAAAACACAACGTGGACCAGATAATTTCCCATTCCTTGGTGTAAAAGGTTCTGGTGCAGGAGTACAAGGAATTAAATATAGTATCGAAGCGATGACAAATGTCAAATCCATTGTTTTTGATGTGGGATAATTTATAAAATCAGGAAAATAACTTCCTGATTTTATTTTTTTCAAAATAATACAGTAAAAAATTGATAAAAAACGAATATTCTGGTATTATAATAAAAAAATATATGGAAATTGTTTCGTGTTCTATTTTCTGGATATCTTTTTTAAAATGCTAGGTAATTTTTTGAAGGCTTTCATAAAAAAATATGATTTCCTTCGTAAATTACTTGAAAGTTATCTTAAAAGAGTGTATAATAGAATTATAGAAAACGCTTACAAAAGAAAGGGGATTGAATGAATAATCAAGAAGCATTAAGAACCTTTACTACAGGTGAGAACTTTCACCTCCAGCATTATTTAGGAGCGCATAGAGAGGAGAAAAACGGAGAAATAGGCTATACCTTTAGGGTTTGGGCCCCAAATGCACAAGCAGTTCATCTAGTTGGTGATTTTACCGATTGGGTTGAGAATCAGATTCCCATGGTTCGTAATGAAGCAGGTGTTTGGGAAGTCTTTACAAGTCAAGCCCAGGAAGGTCAGATTTATAAATATCATATCACGCGTGCAAATGGTCACCAGATTATGAAGATTGATCCTTTGGCAGTTTATTTTGAAGCTAGACCGGGTACAGGAGCAGTTCTGACCAATATCCGTGAAAAGAAATGGAAAGATGGCCTTTGGTTAGCACGTCGCAAACGTCTGGGATTTTTCGAGAGACCAGTTAATATATATGAAGCCCATGCAGGATCTTGGAAGAGAAATCCAGATGGTAGTCCCTATACGTTTTCGCAACTGAAAGACGAGTTGATTCCATACTTAGTTGAGATGAACTATACACATATTGAGTTCATGCCTTTAATGGCTCACCCACTTGGATTGAGCTGGGGCTATCAGCTTATGGGTTACTTTGCTTTTGAACATTCCTATGGTAGACCTGAGGAATTCCAAGATTTCGTTGAAGAGTGTCATATAAATAATATCGGTGTCATCGTAGACTGGGTTCCAGGTCATTTCACTATTAATGATGATGCCTTAGCATATTATGATGGTACACCAACTTTTGAATACCAAGACCACAACAAGGCTCATAACTATGGATGGGGTGCACTGAATTTTGATCTCGGGAAAAATGAGGTCCAGTCTTTCCTGATTTCAAGTATTAAATTTTGGATTGATTTTTACCACTTAGATGGCATTCGGGTCGATGCAGTGAGCAATATGCTGTATCTAGATTATGATAATGCTCCTTGGACTCCAAATAAGGACGGTGGAAACCTTAACTACGAGGGTTATTATTTCCTTCAACGTTTGAACACAGTCATCAAGCTTGCTCATCCAGATATCATGATGATTGCAGAAGAAAGTTCATCAGCGACAAAGATTACTGGTATGAAAGAAATGGGTGGCCTTGGCTTTGACTATAAATGGAATATGGGCTGGATGAACGACATTCTCCGTTTCTACGAGGAAGATCCGATTTATCGCAAGTATGATTTTAATCTAGTGACCTTCAGCTTTATGTATGTTTTCAATGAAAACTATCTCCTACCTTTCTCACACGATGAAGTAGTTCATGGTAAGAAGAGTATGATGCATAAGATGTGGGGAGATCGCTACAATCAGTTCGCTGGTCTGCGCAACCTCTACACCTATCAAATTTGTCATCCAGGCAAGAAACTCTTGTTCATGGGTAGTGAGTACGGGCAATTCCTCGAGTGGAAGTCTGAAGAGCAGTTAGAATGGTCTAATCTAGAAGATCCGATGAATGCCAAGATGAAGCATTTCACTTCACAACTCAATCAATTCTATAAAGACCATCGTTGTCTTTGGGAAATTGATACTAGTTATGATGGTATCGAGATTATCGATGCTGATAATAGAGATCAGAGTGTCCTTTCCTTTATTCGTAAGGGCAAGAAGGACGAAATGTTAGTCTGTGTCTTTAATATGGCACCAGTTGAACGTAAGGACTTTACGATTGGTTTACCTGTTGCAGGTATTTACGAAGAAGTTTGGAATACAGAATTAGAAGAATGGGGAGGTGTGTGGAAAGAGCACAATCAAACAGTTCAGACTCAAGAAGGCTTATGGAAAGATTATGAGCAGACTTTGACCTTTACCTTGCCTGCCATGGGAGCAAGCATCTGGAAGATCAAGCGTCGTTTGAAACCAGCTAAGAAAAAAGAATGATGGGCTGTTGATTACAATTTTTTAGATTTTAAAAAATGATGTACTTATATTGGAGTTGAAACACAAGAGAAATGGATTTCCTATTATTTTTATAAAAAAGTTTGACTTCCGACCTTCTTTCGATTTTAACGTTCACATGTCTTTATAAAGGAGTAGAAAATGAAGAATGAAATGCTAGCTTTGATCCTTGCGGGTGGGCAAGGAACACGTCTCGGAAAACTCACTCAAAGCATTGCCAAACCGGCAGTGCAATTCGGTGGGCGCTACCGTATCATTGACTTTGCTCTTTCCAACTGTGCAAACTCTGGAATCCATAAAGTTGGTGTGATTACTCAGTACCAACCTCTTGCTTTGAATAACCATATCGGAAATGGCTCTAGCTGGGGATTGGATGGTATCAATTCAGGTGTCTCTATTTTACAACCGTATTCAGCCAGCGAAGGAAACCGTTGGTTTGAAGGGACTAGTCACGCTATCTACCAAAACATTGACTACATCGACAGTGTTAATCCTGAGTATGTTTTGATTCTTTCTGGTGACCACATCTACAAGATGGACTACGATGATATGCTTCAGTCCCATAAGGATAATAATGCCAGTTTGACAGTAGCTGTCCTAGACGTACCGCTCAAAGAAGCTAGCCGTTTCGGTATCATGAATACAGATGCCAATAACCGTATCGTTGAATTCGAAGAAAAACCTGCGCAACCTAAGTCTACAAAGGCTTCTATGGGGATTTATATCTTTGACTGGAAACGACTTCGCAATATGCTTGTTGCTGCTGAAAAGAGCAATGTGGATATGTCAGACTTTGGTAAGAACGTTATCCCTAACTATCTCGAGTCTGGTGAAAGTGTCTATGCTTATGAATTTAATGGCTACTGGAAAGACGTTGGTACGATTGAGTCACTTTGGGAAGCCAATATGGAATACATTGATCCAAACAACGCTTTGGATAGTCGTGATCGTCAGTGGAAAATCTACTCACGGAACTTGATTTCACCACCAAACTTTATTGGAGAACACGCTCATGTAGAAGATTCTTTAGTTGTGGATGGCTGTCTCGTGGATGGAACTGTTAAGCATTCCATTCTCTCAACAGAGGCGCAAGTACGTGAGGGGGCTGAAGTAGTAGACTCTGTAATCATGAGTGGTGCCATTATCGGAAAAGGTGCAAAAATTAAACGTGCCATCATTGGTGAGGGTGCCATTATTGCAGACGGCGTAGAGATTGACGGAACTGACGAAGTACAAGTAGTAGGATACAATGAAGTAGTGGGGGTAGCAACAGATGAAGATTGATAAATATTCAGCCATTTTGGGAAACACAGTTGGTTTTCATGATATGTCAACGTTAACAGAACACCGTCCGGTAGCTAGCTTGCCTTTCGGTGGGAAATACCGTTTGATTGACTTCCCCCTTTCCAGTCTTGCAAATGCAGGTGTTCGTAGTATCTTTGGTATTTTCCAACAAGATAATATCAGCTCAGTTTTCGACCATATCCGTTCAGGTCGTGAGTGGGGCTTGTCAACCCTTCTAAGTCACTACTATCTAGGAATTTACAATACTCGTGTTGAAAGCAGTACAGTTGGAAAAGAGTATTACCAACAGCTTCTTACCTACTTGAGACGTTCAGGTTCAAACCAAACCGTTTCGATTAACTGCGATGTGCTGGTGAATATTGACTTGAATCAAGTCTTCCACCTACACAATACAACAAATGGTCCGATTACAGTTGTATATAAGAAACTTCCAAAGAAAGACATTTCAGATGTGAATGCTATTTTGGAAATCGATGAAACAGACCATGTGCGTTCGCACAAACTCTTTGATAATAAATCTACAGATGAACTCTTCAACATGTCTACAGATATCTTTGTTGTGGACACTCCTTGGTTGATTGAACGACTTGAAGAAGAGGCTCAGAAAGAATATCCTGAAAAGTTGCGCTATGTCCTTCGCGATTTAGCTGTAAAAGAAGGAGCTTTTGCTTACGAATACACAGGTTACTTAGCAAATATTCACTCTGTTCAATCCTACTATCAAGCAAATATTGATATGCTTGAATCTAAAAAATTCTACTCTCTTTTCTCACCAAATCAAAAGATTTATACCAAAGTTAAGAATGAAGAACCAACCTACTATGCGAATACTTCAAAAGTAAGTACTTCTCAGTTTGCTTCTGGTAGTATCATTGAGGGTGAAGTAGTTCAGTCAGTCCTATCTCGTAACATTTATGTTCACAAAGATAGTGTTGTGAAGAACAGCGTTCTGTTCCCTCGTGTTGTGATTGGTCAAGGTGCCCAAGTTGAATATGCTATCTTGGATAAGGGAGTTGAGGTTGCGGACGGTGTTGTCATTCGAGGTACAGCAGAACATCCCGTTGTAGTTAAGAAGGGTGAAACAGTAACAGAGGACATTTATTCATGAAAATTTTATTTGTAGCGGCAGAAGGAGCACCCTTTTCAAAAACAGGTGGTTTGGGCGATGTCATTGGCGCACTTCCCAAATCACTTGTAAAAGCGGGGCACGAAGTTGCAGTTTTCTTGCCTTATTATGATATGGTAGAAGCTAAGTTTGGCGACCAGATTGAGGATGTTCTCCACTTTGAAGTTAGTGTGGGATGGCGTAGACAGTACTGTGGTATTAAAAAAACTGTCTTGAATGGGGTTACTTTCTACTTCATTGATAATCAATATTATTTCTACCGTGGTCATGTGTATGGTGATTTTGACGATGGTGAACGCTTTGCCTTTTTCCAACTGGCCGCTCTTGAGGCCATGGAGCGCATCGGCTTTATCCCTGACCTTCTCCATGTCCATGATTACCACACAGCCATGATTCCCTTCTTGTTAAAAGAAAAGTACCATTGGATTCAGGCATATCAAGGAATCAGAACAGTTTTAACCATTCATAATTTGGAATTCCAAGGTCAATTTTCTGAAGGAATGTTGTGGGATTTGTTCGGTGTTGGGTTTGAACGTTATGCTGATGGGACCCTTCGCTGGAATGATTGTCTCAACTGGATGAAAGCGGGTATCCTATACGCGGATCGTGTCTCAACCGTTTCTCCTAGCTATGCGCATGAGATTATGACCAGTCAGTTTGGTTGCGGTTTGGACCAGATTCTTCGCATGGAGTCAGGTAAGGTTTCAGGTATTGTCAATGGTATTGACGCAGATCTCTATAATCCTCAAACAGACCCACTTTTAGACTATCATTTTAATAAAGAAGATTTGTCTGGAAAAGCTCAAAACAAAGCAAAATTACAAGAGAGAGTCGGGTTGCCTGTGAGAGCAGATGTTCCGCTAGTTGGGATTGTCTCTCGTTTGACCCGCCAAAAAGGTTTTGATGTCGTTGTAGAAAGCTTGCATCGTTTCTTACAGGAGGACGTTCAAATAGTCCTTTTAGGAACAGGTGACCCGGCTTTTGAACATTCCTTCTCTTGGTTTGCTCAAGTCTATCCTGACAAGCTATCAGCAAATATCACTTTTGACGTCAAGCTCGCTCAAGAAATCTACGCAGCTTGTGACCTCTTCCTCATGCCAAGTCGCTTTGAACCATGTGGTTTGTCTCAAATGATGGCGATGCGCTATGGAACTCTACCATTGGTTCATGAAGTGGGTGGCTTGCGTGACACTGTTCAATCCTTCAATCCGATAGAAGGAACTGGTACTGGATTTAGCTTTGACAATTTAACACCATACTGGCTTAACTGGAGTTTCCAAACAGCCTTGGATGTTTATAAGTACCAGCCGGACGTTTGGAGAAATCTACAAAAACAAGCTATGGAATGCGATTTCTCATGGGATACAGCCTGCAAATCTTACCTGGACTTGTACCATAGTTTAGTCAACTAATAGATAAAATCGTATGATTCTTTCATACGATTTTTGGGCTGTTTAGAAAGGAGAGTTTATGTCTCAAGTAAAAGGCTTGTGTGTCATGGACGTTGACGGCACCCTGATAGCAGAAGAAGTGATTGATCTTTTAGGAAAAAAAGCAGGTTGCGAAGAAGAAATATCGCAGATTACAAGCCAGGCAATGCGAGGTGAACTGGACTTTGAAACAAGCTTACGAGCGAGAGTGGCTTTGTTAAAAGGTCTTCCGATTTCGGTTTTGGATACAGTTTTCAAATCTATTCATCTTTCCCAAAATGCACAGGAATTTATCTCTATTCTCCAAAAGAAGGGCATTCTAGTTGGTCTAGTGTCTGGTGGATTTAGTCCGATTGTTGAGAGACTAGCAAAATCCCTTGGTATCTCCTATTTCTCTGCCAACCAGTTGGAAGTCAAAGACGGTTTTTTAACAGGTCGACTAGTTGGTGAAATTGTGACAGCCCAAGTAAAACAAGTTACTCTTGAGAAATGGAGAAAGGAATTAGAACTGCCCAAAGAAAGAACGATTGCCATCGGTGATGGTGCTAACGACCTCTTGATGTTAAAGTCAGCAGGATGCGGTATTGCATTTTGTGCTAAAGAAATCGTAAAATCTGAGATAGCTTGTCATGTAGATACGAGGGATCTTTTAGAAGTTCTACCTTTGATTGATTTCTTAGAATGAGAGGGAACTATGAAAATTGTAATTGCACCCGATTCTTTTAAAGAAAGTTTGACGGCAGAAGAGGTCGCTCAAGCTATAAAAAGAGGTTTCGAACAGTCAATAGCGAATGTAGAATGTCTGCTTTGCCCTGTAGGTGATGGCGGGGAAGGAACTGTAGATGCTATTCGACATTCTCTTGAACTCGAAGAAAAATGGCAAGAGGTTACGGGACCTTTTGGCCAAAAAGAAGCCATGCGCTACTTTCAAAAAGGTCAAATAGCGCTCTTTGAAGTTGCTGACTTGGTTGGTTTAGGAAAGATTCCGCAGGAGAAACGAAACCCTCTCCACATCCAAACTCAAGGTATTGGAGAGTTGATTCGCCATCTCATTGATCAAGGGATGAAAGAAATCTATATCGGAGTTGGTGGTACGGCTAGTAATGACGGTGGAATAGGCATTGCTGCTGCTTTAGGTTATCGTTTTTATGATAAGAATGGAAAAGAATTGCCAGCTTGCGGTCAGACTTTGATTGAGTTCGAGTCAGTTTCAAATAGCAAGTTGTATAGGATACCTGAAGATGTGAAAATCCGTATTTTAGCAGATGTCGTGAGCCCTCTATGTGGTCTTCAAGGAGCGACCTATACATTTGGAAAACAAAAGGGCTTGGATCCTGCTTTGTTTGAGACAGTAGATTTGGCTATACAGCGGTTCTATGAAAATTTTTCACCATCAACCCTCTCTCTTAAAGGAGCAGGAGCCGGCGGTGGGATTGCGGCTGGGCTCTGTGCCTTTGCTGAGGCCACTATCGTATCTGGGATTGACACTTGCTTAGATTTGATTGACTTTGACAGGAAGGTTGCAGGGGCCGACTTGGTTATCGTTGGAGAAGGTAGACTGGACAGTCAAAGCTTTGTTGGAAAAGCTCCTATCGGTGTAGCAAAAAGAACTCCTGAAGGAGTTCCAGTTATCGCTATTTGTGGTAGTCTTTCCGAGGATTTACCTTCCCTACCATTCGAAAATATACAAGCAGCCTTTTCCATTTTAGAGAAAAGTGAACCTTTGGAAGACAGTTTGAAAAATGCAAGTCTCTATTTGGAGCACACAGCTACTAATATTGGCCGTTTATTAAATTTGAGGAAGGATTAACCAAACCATTTTTTCCAGATGGATTTTTTAGGTGCCTCTGCCTTTTTCTCCTCCCAGAGGTTTGAGAAAGCAAGTCTGAGGTCCTTTTCGTCTACTTGAACAGGTTCATTTGTGTGAATGACAAGGCCATAAGGAGAGGTGATATGATCGTCTGAAACAATAGTCGCCTGACAGTTGCTTTCTTTTGCTTGTTTTAAGTAAAAGACCTGTTTGTCAAACTCGATATTTGGAGAGATCTTCACAAAAAGTATCGCTACCTTTTCTTGAAAACCCTCTAAAATAGAGAAAAATCCATGTTCTAATTCAGAACTATTGGCAGTACTGATATCCGCGTAGCCAAGAACTCTTTCCTCGAAAGTCCCGAGATAGCGGCGTTGTTCGTCAGGGTTTAATTTGGGCCCACCATGAGCTTTTTCTAGTAGTTGTTTTGATAAATCTGTCATAGTTTGATTTTACCATAATTCAAGTTGAATTCCAAAATAAAATCTCCTTCAAAATATGAAAGAGATAAGATGATCTAGTTATTTTTCTTTACGTAATCTACAATGTCTGCAACTTTTTTATCAAGATCAGAAAATACAGTGAAATTTTTAGAAATCAAGTATTTATTAAGTTCTTCTTTGCTTGAACCTGTTTCAGAACTCCCATCTGCGTTATTAATTAAATATGAACCATTTGCATAGAGGATGACATTGTCATCAGAAGGAAGTTGAATGGTATAAGAGCCACCACTATCTTTTGAGACAAAACTACCGTCAGTACCATGGTACTGATAGGTCTTGTCGTTGTCAAGATAAATAATTGATGAACCGTCTTCTTGTAAAAATGTAAAATCTTTACCGTTTGTCCCAATTACACTACCATCAGTATAAGTAATAGTTGAAGTACCATCACTGTTTTTCTCTACAACCTTACTATTATTATTAGCACAGGCAGTGAGTAAAATAACTGATATAAATAAAGCAATTAATAAGAATTTCTTCTTCATTATTAGTCTCCTTAATATTTTTCTTATAGTATAGTATCAAATTTAACTCAATTTTTAAAGTGAATAAAGTATTTGATATGGAATTGTAAAATACTAACACTTGTGACATATATTTTAAATTACTTGTAAAATTAAAGGTAGAACTTGTTTAATCGACATAAATGAATTATTATTTTGATTAATATTAATAAAGGTTATAACGATTTTATATTCAAACAAAGTTGATAATTTTAAGTGGATAAATAGGAAGTCGTGAAAGCGATTACTTTATAAAGTTAAGGAAAATTTGCACAAAGATAACGTTTTTTCTTGAAAAACGCTTATTTTTAAGGTATCATAGAGGTGTAAAAAATTTAACTCAAAGGAGAGTAAAAAATGTCAATTATTACTGATGTTTACGCTCGCGAAGTCCTAGACTCACGCGGTAACCCAACACTTGAAGTAGAAGTTTATACTGAATCAGGTGCTTTCGGACGTGGTATGGTTCCATCAGGAGCTTCTACTGGTGAACACGAAGCAGTTGAACTTCGCGACGGTGACAAATCTCGTTACGGTGGTCTTGGTACACAAAAAGCTGTTGACAACGTAAACAACATCATTGCTGAAGCAATCATCGGCTACGATGTACGTGACCAACAAGCTATCGACCGTGCTATGATCGCACTTGACGGTACTCCTAACAAAGGTAAATTGGGTGCAAACGCAATTCTTGGTGTGTCTATCGCTGTAGCTCGTGCTGCTGCTGACTACCTTGAAATCCCACTTTACAGCTACCTTGGTGGATTCAACACTAAAGTTCTTCCAACTCCAATGATGAACATCATCAACGGTGGTTCTCACTCTGACGCTCCAATCGCTTTCCAAGAATTCATGATCGTACCTGCTGGTGCACCATCATTCAAAGAAGCTCTTCGTTGGGGTGCTGAAATCTTCCACGCTCTTAAGAAAATCCTTAAATCTCGTGGTTTGGAAACAGCCGTAGGTGACGAAGGTGGATTTGCTCCTCGTTTCGAAGGAACTGAAGACGGTGTTGAAACTATCCTTGCTGCGATCGAAGCTGCTGGATATGTTCCTGGTAAAGACGTATTTATCGGATTTGACTGTGCTTCGTCAGAATTCTACGATAAAGAACGTAAAGTTTACGACTACACTAAATTCGAAGGTGAAGGAGCTGCTGTACGTACTGCTGCAGAACAAATCGACTACCTTGAAGAATTGGTAAACAAATACCCAATCATTACTATCGAAGATGGTATGGACGAAAACGACTGGGACGGTTGGAAAGCTCTTACTGAACGTCTTGGTGGTAAAGTTCAATTGGTTGGTGACGACTTCTTCGTAACAAACACTTCTTACCTTGAAAAAGGTATTGCAGAAGGTGCTGCTAACTCAATCCTTATCAAAGTTAACCAAATCGGTACTCTTACTGAAACATTCGACGCTATCGAAATGGCTAAAGAAGCTGGTTACACTGCCGTTGTATCACACCGTTCAGGTGAAACTGAAGATTCAACAATCGCTGACATTGCTGTTGCAACTAACGCAGGACAAATCAAGACTGGTTCACTTTCGCGTACAGACCGTATCGCTAAGTACAACCAATTGCTTCGTATCGAAGACCAACTTGGTGAAGTAGCTGAATACCGTGGATTGAAATCATTCTACAACTTGAAAAAATAACCGTTGATTTAACAACGTTTTAAGCCCCTCGGATTTTATCCGAAGGGCTTTTTTCTGTTCAGGAGGCAAAAAGGGGACAGTGTTTATGGTATAATAGACAAAAACACTTGTATTAGGAAGAAATTATGTCTAAAGAGATTGATATTGAGTATTACCACCAACTAGCACTGCAAAAGCAGAAGGAGCACCGCAAAGTGTTAGCTAACCTAAAGAAAAAGCCACCAAAAAATCTAGACAAGATTGCGCAGCAGATTCACCAAGAAGTCTTTGCTGAGATTGATTGCACCGCCTGTGCTAACTGTTGCAAGACTTTGGGGCCCGACTTTAAAGAAGCAGATATTACCCGTATTGCTAAGTACTTTAAGATGAAATTACCGGCTTTTGAAGCAGAATTTCTGCAGGTGGATGAAGATGGGGACAAGGTTTTCAAATCCATGCCCTGCCCCTTTCTAGGAGGAGATAATCTCTGCTCAATCTATGACGTCCGTCCCAAGGCTTGCCGTGAATTTCCCCATACAGATCGTAAAAAAATCCATCAAATTAATCATTTGACGATTAAGAATACCTTGACCTGCCCTGCAGCCTATCTCTTTGTTGAGAAATTAAAAGATAAGTTATAGAATTTACACCTTTAAATCTTGTACAAAGATTCTAGGGTGGAAGTATCTTGTATTTGTTAGAATATAGATAGAATTGAACACGGCCTAAAAGCTATGCGAAAAAGAAAAAATTACCTAGAATCAGAAGAACCAGCGTTAATTTTCCTATTTTCACTTTGTTTTTAACGGCCTTAGTATCTTTTATGAGGTGAAAAAGAATATGATGCATCAATTCAATCAAACCATGGATTATTTGGAGCAGCAGCTGACTGGAGAAGTGGATATGAAAAGGTTTCAGCAACTATCGGGCTATTCTTACCCTCTCTTTAGCAGGCTATTTTCTATCCTGGCAGATATGACATTAGCAGAATACTTGCGCAATCGCAGGCTATCAGAAGCTGTGACAGACTTGCGGGAAAGCTCTGAGAAAGTCATTGACATAGCAATGAAATACGGCTATGAGTCTGCGGATGCCTTCAGCGCAGCCTTTAATAAATTTCATGGTGCAACCCCCTCAGAAGTTCGAAATGGAAAACCTTATCGGGTTTTTCCTAGACTTCAATTATCCTTAAAGATTACAGGAGGAAAGAACATGGATATCAAGATTCAAAAGAAACCTTCTTTTACTGTGGCAGGCGTCCTATTGGAAGCTATTGACAATAGCAAATGCCCGTCTGCTTGGGAGCAACTCTATGCAACTCACAGTTTTGAAAGCCTAGAAGGTTTGGGTAGCGGCCAATCCTTTGGCGTCTGCTCGAATATCAAAGAAGGTGAAATTATCGACTATATGGCTGCTTACGATGTGACGGATAAAGTAAAAGCAGAAGAATTGGGTTTGTCAATCGAAGACATCTCTGAAGCTGAATATGCCATCGTGCCAGTCAAGGGGGCTATACCAGCCAGCATCCACCATTCTTGGAAATATGTTTTGGAAGTCTTTTTCCCAGAAACTGGCTATCGCCACTCAGGCTCACCAGACTTTGAAGTCTATACCGAAGGTGACATGTCGTCACCTGACTATCAAATGGAACTCTGGATACCAGTGATTAAGTACTAGATCATTTTCTGACATTTTATAAAGATGCAAATCAAACTCTGTAGAAAGAATCTCTACAGAGTTTTTAATTGTTGACATTCATGACTATAAATCACAAATACCCATATTTTTTGTTTGGATATTATGGGGCATGCGAATAGTTTTCTCGGTATAATAGTCCCATAGAAGATAAGGAGGCAAGAATATGCAGATGTATTTTGGAGATGTGTCACTTTGCTATAGCTATTCATTGGCAATGGCACTGGATGCCTATGGTTATGACTTTAAAGCAGAGTTTTTAGAGGCAATCATGGCGATGGGCAATGGTGCTAGTATCGTAAAGGAAGATGAACGACACCCTCTAGTATTTTTTGATAATGGAATGCCAGATCTTTCCATCTCTCATTCCTTAAAAATACTTGGATTTGACTATGAGGACTTCTATCTAAAAGGTGGAGCAGAAGTTGATTTGGAAGAAATTAAAAGAAAGTTGGAAACCTTTCTGTCCAATGGACCTGTCGTACTGGGACCTCTTGATATGGGGCATCTGACCTACAATCCCAATCACACAATCCTTTATGGTGTGGATCACTTCGTAACCGTGTATGACATTGATAATCAGTACCTCTATTTGCATGATCCAGCTGGTTTTGCCTGTATGAAGGTTGCTTTTAATGACATTTTAGAAGCTTGGAAGGCAGAGGCTATTGACTATAAGCGTGGAGCTTATTCCATGTGGGGAAATTTTAAGAAGATCAAGAGTCCTAGTCAGACTGAAATCTATCAGGAAACAGCAAGGATTATGAAGAATCGATATTTGAATGGCCAAAACGGTATTTTGGAATGCTATGCAAAAGCAGTTGCTGAAAACGGCTTAAATACCGAGCAAAAACAATTGCATCAGTATTTCAGCTTTAAACTTGCAGCTGTTCGAAATCTCTATCTCAGTAAATTCTTAAAAGATCATGATTCCGAAGGAGCAAGATTAAAAGAGAAATTAGCTGCTTTATTTGGCCAAGCCCACCTTTCATGTTTAAAAGAAGATTACCAAGAACTGTTCCACTTGCTCTATCAAATAGCAGAAGTGGATGGTCGCTTTAGAGATTTATATGTAAAGTAGTGACTATAAGCAAAAAAAATAGTTCGTAAAAGCAGTTTTTCGTAAAATGAAGAACTGCTTTTTGATTATGGTATAATGAAGTAAGATAATAGCTTATTCTAGTTGAAAATGAAGGGAGAACTCCTATGCCTAGACCAAAAACAAAAGAGGAATTAGTGCTAGCCTCTAAGGAAAATTATGAGAAGCTCAATCTCCTCATTTCTCAGTTAAGTGAAGAGGAACTACAGACTCCTTTTGATTTTTCAAAAGACCAAAAGAAAAAAGAAGCTCACTGGAAAAGAGATAAAAATCTACGGGATGTCCTGATCCATCTCTATGAATGGCATCAGTTACTTTTGACTTGGGTAGATTCTAATCAAAAGGGTCATGAAAGACCTTTTCTCCCTGAACCTTATAATTGGAAAACTTATAGGGAAATGAATGTCGCTTTTTGGAAGAAGCATCAGAGAACGTCCTTAGAAGAAGCGACCAAACTCCTCAATCAATCACATAAAGAGGTATTAGAGTTGATGGAAGACTTCAGCAATGACGAATTGTTCACAAAAGGTGTCTATAAGTGGACGGGAGGGACAAGTCTAGGTTCCTACTTTGTCAGTAGTACCTCCAGTCACTATGATTGGGCTCTGAAAAAACTCAAAGCTCATCAGAAAAATTGTAAGTCATACTAGTTAAAGTGAGTATGAAGTTTAGAAAAAGGTCTTCTAAGCTTCGAATAGCTTCATTCTCGTGATTTTTGAGCTATTCTAGCTTTAGAATCCTTCTAAAATTAAAATTTAAGGCTATCATAGACTTAGAATAGGTCTAAAACATTTATATCAATGCAATTCTAAGTTTAGAATCACACTGATATTAAAGGGATTGAGCTGTTCGATTCTTAGAATGCCTTTATTCTGTGAAATTTTGACTATAAACTGGTTCGAATGGCTTCTTTCTGATATAGGATGATAGATAGATGGGGGAAATGATGAACATACAAAAAGAGAAAGTTAGAAAAGAGTTAGTGTCCCTCTGTTTGGGAGAGTTCACAGCCGTCCTATCCATTTGGTTTTGCTTTTTCCTTTTGAAAAATAGGCTTGGTGATTGGAGGAGTTTATTCTCCATTCTCTATCCTTTGTCTTTACTGACATTTATATTGCTTCAAGGCTCGACCTATTGGGCAATTTTGATTAGAAGACTGTCAAATCCTCAGTTCGGAAGTGGAAATGTCCCTAGAATATATGGTGGGCTCAGAATACTAAACCTTGTTTTACTTATTTCAGGCTTTCCTTTTATTGTCTGGAATACACAGAGTTTCCAAGTGGCTATTATTGCCACACTGATACAACTTTTTGCCCTAATCGAATGGGTTAATTATTTCCTTGTACGCCTATCTTATAGTTTGAACCCACTTGTATTATGTAAACGAATTACCAAGGGAAAATTTGAAAAGAGCAGAATAGCCAAGGAGTTGGGGTAGGGAAATGAATGGAGGAAATGGATTGGATAATATAATTCTACGGACTGAGTGGTTCGACGAAACAGAAAAATTTTGTGAAATAAGACTGGATTGTGAGACAAAATATCTAACAATTTATCAGGTATGCTACATTTTTGAAGAGGAGATGGGCAAGGTATATATTGCTATGGATGAATATATAAAAAATCCTCATCAAACAAAAAAGATTATTTTCGGAGACGATAGTGAGAGGGGAAGTGGGTATTTTAGTTTCTTACTAACTCCCATCAACTTAAAGGAAGAATTGAAAATTGAAGTGGACATGGAAATCTCTGATAATGATAAGGGGTTTCATCGTTGCAAATTCTATGTCAATACTCGATTGGAGTGTTTTAAGTATTTCAGAAACAATTTACCTAGAATATTTTCGAAAAACTCTGATAGGGAAATTAAACTGCATCCATATTTGCAGTAGAATTTCAAAATTTATAAGGTTTTAGAGATAAATATTAAAGAAATTATTTTAAAAGAGACATCATATGAAATAGTTTAATTCAAACTTTGGAGATTATAAATGAGAACTATTGTTTTACAAATATATTATAAAAACATTGAACTGATTAGAGAGTGCCGACTTACTATCATTGATAGTGAGGAACTATGTGTTATTGATGTAACAGTGGAGAATCAAATAACGAGGTATGAAGCTGACTCATTTTTTCAGGCCTTGGTTGAGATTCGTCAAGATTTAGAAAAAGAAGGCGGTATAATAAAATGTAACGGTTCAGATAGACGCGTATTTCCATCACCGCTGCAAATGGTTATGGGAGGAGAGAAAGCATATTTGTTGGAATTGGGTCGACAAGCAAGGATTCAGAATGTATATAATATCTTTGAGACAAACAAACCGGATTTAGACTGTGTCACAGTTCTTGAACAGAGAGAATTCTATAATCAATGGTTTCATAGTTTAGGAAATCAATAGTTGGCGATAAAATGATTTTTATAACATCGAGACTTAGGTTCGATTTATGAATTTATTGTTATTAACATGTCTAGTATAGTTACACAAACCTAATCAAATTTCGTTATAGAAGTAGGAAATAGTTGTTCACAGTAGTCCAAATTAAAAGTTACTTGTGATACTATCTAATTCATTTAAAAAATTAGAAGTAAAGAACACGGAGCATGTTGATATAAAGAAGAAGCAGGATAAGATAAATCAGACTGACTATTGGGATTGTCGGATTTTAGATTTACAAATATTATATTTTGGTGATGAAGTTCATCTATATATAGAAATATAGAAAGTCATAACGAGAATAAACTAGATTTAGAGGAATGTGGGAAGGTAAGTTTTATTAGTTATGTAGAATTAGATTATGAAACTGACGCTCGAAGTCGAAGTATTTTAAAGTAAAAGATTTTGCGAAAAATTAGTTATACATTTACCAAGAGATCTTGTTTGAATATTACAATGATATTTTTTTTAAAACTACTCTTGTTTTGGAGGGGTTAGTTATGCTAAATATTATTTCTAGAGGTGTTATTGTTACGAAGATTAAACAATCAGAACATGATTTTTTCTGGAAGAGCACTACATAAATCTTTAATCTCAGGAACTAGGAACGGCCATATAGAAAATATCAAGTATGTGTGTAAACTTAAGACATCAGGTTTATTACTACACCAATAATGAAAAATATAGGGAGAAAATCAAACATGACAGATAAACAAATAAAATTTTTTAAAGAATTAGAAATAATACAGGAGCAAGCTGTAAGTATGAATATCTCTCAAAGTAATTTAACTAAAGAGGAGTTACTATTTAATGTAAGTTATGATACTGTGGTTTTAATGATGGAACTTCTTGATGGCTACCGTAATATGGTATTAGAGTTATCAGATAAAGAAAGTAGAGAAATTCTCAATAAGGATATACAGTTACATGATGGAGTTGTTGATTTTTTGAAGTCATTCTAGTGTAGTTACCAACGAGTAGCAACACGAATAGAAGCCAAGCGCTAACAAGTGGTTCAGTCTGCTTATGATCCTGCAAATAGGATTTGAGACCTCCCCAACCATCCGAGAAGTGAGTTAATCTAGATTATGTTAAAAAAGTAGTATACAATAGTTTAGTTCCCGGTAAAACGATAGATTTAGGTCCAAATATCCAATCCTATAGTAGACGAACGGATGCAGAATCCATGGAATACTTGAAGAAAAACTATCCAGATTCTTATAATTTTATTCGAAGTTTAGAAGAGGGGAAAAATGATTTGCAAGATTATATTGATTAACAAGAAAGAGGTCGTTAAATGAATAAAAAAATGTTTTATACCTTATCTATAGGGGCTTTTGTAATCATGCTACTACCGCTCTCTTTCATTTTTTTTAAGCCACGGTATAGTAATGTTTTTGAAGAAATTTATCATGACGAGTACCATCATGCTACATCTTCTTTTTTACGTACGAATTCTACTTTAAATAGGGTGCCAGATATGGAAGTAAATAAAACAGGAGGTCTACTTTACGGTTCAGTTTCAGAAAAGTATCGTTCAGAAGTCTTACCTACAGGAGTTGAGAGTATTTCGTACAGTTTCCACTTTCCAGATGGTAAACTAGATAATGGAGAAATGTCTATAAACTTTCGATTCATGCATAGCAGTGGAGGTGTTATAGAGATATATTATAAGTATAATCACGATTCTGATAAATTGGTGCAGTCTATAAACATTGTTGATGAAAAAAGATTGACAGAACCCAATCAAATTATGGAGTATATGCAGGAGAAAAAAATTAATCTTTCACCATACTTTACTAAAAGTGAAGAATTGTTACGAAATAAGATTATTCCAGACTGGCTTTCCGTCTATCCTAGTCAATTTTCAGTTGAAAATTGGGGTAACGTAAAGATGATTGGCGAAAACGCAATAGATTAACAAAAAGTCTCACTTCATGCTCTATGATGTTGTTCTAGAACGCTGGTTTAAAAATGGTAGTCAACGGTACTCAGTTGATAATCTTGGGGATGTAGAGATTGTGCCGCTAAGTTTTTCTGAATAGGATGATACCCAAGCAATGGATATTTTAAAGGAGAAGAACAATGTTGCTTATCAGTTTATCCAAGATTTAAGTAAGGAAAAAGGTAGATGAAAAGAATTTTAAAAATCCTAGTCATAACTGTATTAGTTTTTCTAACTTTGTTTGGTCTATATCGTGTATATCAAAAGAATTATTATAAGGGAGTGTATGAATCTTTAAGTAATGTCTTTCTAGAGATGAACTATGCAGAAACCCATAGTGGTATTTTACCTGGACTTGCTGATTTTAGTAAAGCAGTTGACGGAGACCAATCATATCGCGATAAGGACATTACAGTTGGTATGAGTTTTGAATCAGGCTTATCTGAAGGTGAAACTATATTAGTGTATGTGGGTATTGAAGAAACATTTCTAATTGAGTATAGGCGGACGTTACCTGATGGTAGATATCTTTTTATTGACTATGATTATAGCGATAAAATACTCAAACAAACTATTGAGGTTTCAGAATCTAATCAATCATTAGCATACGGATTGACCGGTTATCGTATAGAAATAAAGACTAGAGGAGAACTTGATTTAGCATCATATTTGAAAATTTCCTATGGTTTTAGTTCGACTAAAGGCTTACCAAATTTTCAGCTAACAAATCCAAACGAAGTACTAGAGTATTTAAAACCTCATGGGATTGATGAAGCTTGGATTAAAGAAAAATCCCACTTCATGCTCTACGATGTCGTTCTAGAACGCTGGTTTAAAAATGGTAGTCAACGTTACTCAGTTGATAATCTTGGGGATGTAGAGATTGTACCACTAAATTTTTCTGAATAGAGTAATCGATTTTTAGGCTCTCAGTATTTAGTTGCTCTATATTGAACAGCTACCTTCTGTTGTGATAGGAACATCACAAACTCTCGAGGATGAATTTCTTAGAGAGTTTTATGTTTAGATACTTTCATTTGTGCTATAATGTTCTTAATGAATTTTCAGAAAGGAAACTCAATGCCCTACAAATTTCTACTCTTCGACCTCGACCACACCTTGCTTGATTTTGATGCTGCTGAGGATGTGGCTTTGACGCAACTTCTAAAGGAAGAAGGAGTTGCGGATATCCAAGCCTATAAAGACTATTACGTTCCTATGAACAAGGCTCTCTGGAAGGACTTGGAGCAAAAGAAAATCAGTAAACAAGAACTGGTTAACACGCGCTTTTCTCGTTTATTTGCTCATTTTGGACAGGAAAAAGACGGGAGGTTACTTGCCCAGCGTTATCAATTTTACTTAGCCCAGCAGGGACAAACTCTTTCGGGCGCTCATGAATTCTTGGACAGCCTCATCGAGCGTGATTATGATTTGTATGCTGCGACAAATGGGATTACTGCCATCCAGACAGGGCGTTTGGCTCAATCTGGTCTGGCTCCCTATTTCAACCAAGTCTTTATCTCTGAACAGTTGCAGACGCAAAAGCCTGATGCACTATTCTATGAAAAAATCGGTCAAGAGATTGCTGGATTTGATAAAGAAAAGGCACTGATGATTGGAGATTCCCTAACAGCTGACATTCAAGGTGGCAATAATGCTGGAATTGATACTATCTGGTACAATCCCTATCACCTCGAAAATCACACACAAGCCCAGCCAACTTATGAAGTTCATTCTTACCAAGACTTGCTGGATTGTTTAGATGCTTTGTAGTGATTTCCCTAAGAGGTGTTGATATGGAAATTAAAGTCATTGAAGAGATTGATAACTTACTAAATCTCATCGAGCAGTATCAGTTAAAAGGTGTGGTTGCTCAAGTAAATTCGTTAAAAGAGTTAAAGTATTTCATAAGCAATCATATAGAGTTAAGTACTCGAGAAAAGATGAATATCCACTATTCACTCTTTCTTCCTAGGGGTGGCTTATCTGAACTCTACTATATGGATGCTAATCATGAACAGATGATGTCTGTAAATAATCAACTTTCCTATGCTATTGATACAATCGAAAAGTTTCTAATGGCTGATTGATACTGTGAATACTCATGTCAAATAATAGGATGAATAGCAGTAGATATAAGAACTGTAAAAAGTGGTTTCCATAGCCACTTTTTGCTATAATAGAGGCAGTAAAAATAAAGGAATAGTAAACGATGTCAAGACCAGAACTTTCTCTTTATGAACCATTGTATACACTAAAGGAAGTTGATCAAAATATCTGGATAGCAGATGGTGATTTGATCCAGATGCACATGAAGGTCTTCAAACTTCCTTTTCAGACACGTATGACGGTGATAAAGTTAAAGGATGGAAAACTCTGGATTCATTCTCCTATTGCGCCAAATGAGGAGCTCTTTACTGAACTGGACGCTTTGGGAAGAGTCGCTTACCTGATTTCACCAAATAAGATTCACTACGCTTATATTGCAGATTGGAAAAAAAGATATCCTTATGCACAAGCATGGTCCAGTCCAGGAGTTGAAGGGAGAGTGAAAAGCCAGAATGTCAAGGTGGAATTTGATGCTCCCTTAACAGATAAGGCTCCTGACCTATGGTCTGATGAGATTGATCAGCTTATTTTTAAGGGAAGTTCTGTTATTGAAGAAGTGGTGTTTTTTCATAAATCGACTAAAACACTCATTGTAACGGACCTTATAGAGAATTTTGAACCGGAAAAGATAGCTAGTCCAATCCGAAGAAAAATCTATCGTTTAGCCCGTGTAACAGCTCCTGATGGACAAACTCCTATCGATTATAGGATGACTTTTTTTAGAAGACAAATAGAGGCAAAGGTTTCTTTTTCTCGTATGTTAAACTGGAAACCGGATAAAATCATACTTGCACATGGTTTATGCTTTTTTAAAAATGGTACGGATGAATTAAGACGTGCTTTTAGATGGATACGATAAAGGAGAGAAAGATGCAACACTCATCTTGGCATGCTTTGATTAAGGAGCAATTACCTGAGGGGTATTTCGGGAAAATCAATCAGTTTATGGAGCAGGTCTATGCTCAAGGAACTGTGTACCCGCCTAAGGAAAAAGTTTTCCAGGCTCTATTGACAACACCACTTGAAGAGGTTAAGGTGGTGATTCTGGGTCAGGATCCTTATCACGGACCAGGTCAGGCGCAGGGCTTGAGTTTTTCGGTTCCAGATGCTATTCCAGCTCCGCCATCCTTGCAAAACATTTTAAAAGAATTGTCAGATGATATCGGCGTTAAGAAATCTCATGATTTGACGGCTTGGGCGGAGCAAGGAGTTTTACTTCTCAATGCTTGCTTAACGGTTCCTGCTGGGCAGGCCAATGGTCATGCTGGGCAGATATGGGAGCCATTTACAGATGCTGTGATTCGGGTTGTAAATAATCTAGACAGACCTGTAGTCTTTGTATTCTGGGGTACTTATGCACGCAAGAAGAAGGCCTTGGTTACCAATCCTCACCACTTGATTATCGAATCAGCTCACCCAAGTCCTTTATCTGTTTACAGAGGATTTTGGGGTTCCAAGCCTTTTTCCAAGGCTAATGCATTCTTAAGAGAGACAGGACAAGAGCCAATCGATTGGCTTAGATAAGGAGAGAATATGCCTCAGTTAGCGACGATTTGCTACATTGATAACGGAAAAGAACTACTCATGCTCCATCGCAATAAGAAGCCCAATGATGTCCATGCAGGTAAATGGATTGGTGTGGGTGGTAAGCTTGAGCGAGGAGAGACGCCTCAGGAATGCGCGGCGCGTGAAATCCTCGAAGAAACAGGTTTGAAAGCCAAGCCTGTTCTAAAAGGTGTTATTACTTTTCCTGAGTTCACGCCTGATTTAGACTGGTACACTTATGTATTTAAGGTGACAGAGTTTGAGGGTGACTTGATTGACTGCAATGAGGGGACGCTGGAATGGGTTCCCTATGACGAGGTCTTGAGCAAGCCAACTTGGGAGGGTGATCACACTTTTGTTGAGTGGCTTTTAGAGGACAAGCCCTTCTTTTCAGCCAAGTTTGTTTATGATGGGGATAAATTATTGGATACCCAAGTTGATTTTTATGAATAAAGGAGTAGAGCTATGTTACTAATCAAAAATGGTCGTGTAATGGATCCCGAGTCTGGTTTGGATCAATTCTGTGATGTTTTGGTCGAAGATGGAAAAATTGTCAAAATAGCTGCCGAAATCAAGGAAGAAGGAGCAGAACTGATTGATGCTACTGGTCTTGTGGTAGTTCCTGGACTGGTTGATATCCATGTTCATTTCCGTGAACCTGGTCAAACACACAAGGAAGACATCCATACTGGGGCACTAGCGGCTGCTGCAGGTGGCTTTACAACTGTTGTCATGATGGCTAATACTAGTCCAACTATTTCTGATGTAGAGACTTTGCAAGAAGTTCTCCAGTCAGCTGCTAAAGAAAAGATCAATGTCAAGACAGTTGCGACCATTACTAAGAACTTTAATGGTCAAGACTTGACTGATTTTAAGGCACTCTTAGAAGCAGGTGCGGTTGGTTTTTCTGATGACGGTATTCCACTTGAAAGTAGTAAAGTTGTCAAGGAAGCCATGGAAGAAGCCAAAAAACTCAATACCTTTATCAGCCTTCATGAGGAAGATCCCGGATTGAACGGCATTCTTGGGTTTAATGAAAACATTGCTAAAGAACATTTCCATATTTGTGGTGCGACAGGGGTGGCAGAATACGCTATGATTGCGCGTGATGTTATGATTGCCTATGCAACCAAGGCTCATGTTCATATCCAGCATTTGTCTAAGGAAGAAAGTGTCAAGGTAGTGGAATTCGCTCAAGGTTTGGGAGCGCAAGTCACAGCAGAAGTAGCGCCACAGCATTTCTCTAAGACAGAAGCTCTCCTTTTGACACAAGGAAGCAATGCTAAAATGAATCCTCCGCTTCGTTTGGAATCAGACCGTCGTGCCGTTATCGAGGGTCTCAAGTCAGGTGTTATCACAGTTATCGCGACAGACCACGCGCCTCACCATGCAGATGAGAAAAATGTAGAAGATATCACCAAAGCGCCATCTGGTATGACTGGCTTAGAAACCTCTCTTTCTCTTGGTTTGACTTATTTAGTGGAAGCTGGTGAGCTAAGCTTGATGGAATTGCTAGAAAAAATGACTGTTAATCCAGCCAAACTTTACAACTTTGAAGCAGGCTACTTAGCTGAAAATGGTCCAGCGGACATCACTATCTTTGATGCTAAGGCTGACCGCCTTGTGGACTCACACTTTGCTTCAAAAGCAGCTAATTCACCATTTATCGGTGAAACTTTAAAAGGGCAGGTTAAATATACCATCTGTAAGGGACAAATCGTCTACAAAAACTAGATGGGATTCTGCTCTATAAATTATAAGAATAGAGAGCGTATATGTATCCAACCCATCAATTTAAAGACAAGTTTGTCTTATTTCTTAAGATATTTTTCCCTATCCTGATTTATCAGTTTGCCAATTATTCTGCCTCATTTGTTGATACAACCATGACTGGGCAGTACAATACCATGGACTTGGCAGGAGTATCAACTGCAACGAGTCTATGGAATCCTTTCTTTACTTTTTTAACAGGGATTGTTTCGGCCATGGTTCCCATCATAGGCCATCATCTGGGACGGGGCAAAAAGGAAGAAGTAGCATCTGATTTTTACCAATTTATCTACTTGGCTTTCGGACTGTCTTTGGTCTTGCTTAGCATGGTAGTATTCTTAGCGCCACCTGTCTTAAATCATATCGGACTAGAAGATCAAGTTGCGGCAGTTGCAGTTTCTTATCTTTGGTACCTTTCTATCGGGATTATTCCCTTGTTGCTTTTTAGTGTCATTCGCTCTTTGTTAGATTCTCTTGGTTTGACCAAGCTATCTATGTACCTCATGCTTTTGTTACTTCCGCTAAATAGTGGTTTTAACTATCTTTTGATTTATGGAGCCCTTGGTTTCCCTGAGCTTGGTGGCGCAGGAGCAGGGCTAGGAACTTCGCTAGCCTATTGGGTTTTATTGGGCATTTCCCTGCTTGTTTTGTTCAAACAAGAAAAGTTAAAAGCGCTACATCTTGAGAAACCTATTCCACTCAATATAGATAAAATTAAGGAAGGTGTTCGATTAGGTCTACCAATCGGGGGAACCGTCTTTGCGGAAGTAGCCATTTTCTCCGTTGTGGGACTAATCATGGCTAAGTTTTCATCGCTCATCATCGCCAGTCACCAGTCAGCTATGAATTTTTCGAGTCTCATGTATGCTTTTCCTATGAGTATTTCCTCTGCTATGGCAATAGTTGTGTCTTACGAGGTGGGGGCTAAACGTTTTGAGGATGCAAAAATCTATGCTCGTCTGGGGAGAATAACCGCCCTTATGTTTGCAGGTCTTACCCTGTCCTTTCTCTACATTTTTAGAGATCGTGTAGCAAGTCTATATGGGAATGACTCTCAGTTCATTGAAACAACTGCTGTATTTCTAACCTACAGTCTCTTTTTCCAGTTAGCTGATACCTTTGCGGCTCCGCTCCAAGGAATTTTAAGAGGGCATAAGGACACTATCGTTCCTTTCTATCTTGGCCTAATCGGGTATTGGGGAGTAGCAATACCTCTAGGATATCTACTAGATCAAGCAACTGACTTAGGGGCATTTGCCTACTGGATTGGGTTGATTGCCAGCTTGATTGTTTCTGGTTGTTTATATCAATGGCGTTTGAAAACCGTAATGAAAAGATTGAGCTAATTTTAAGAAATTATCCTGAAAAAGAACTTTGTGAAAAAATGCTCTAACTAGAGAGAATCCCTGTTTTAACAGGGATTTATTTTTTAATATTGTGAAATTTTATTAGTCATATACTTTGACAGTGTATACTAAAAAAGGTAAAATAGTAAGGTAAGAACAAAGATAGAAAGGCAAGATTATGTCAACTTTAGATAAGAATCTTTTGCTAGAGATGTTCCGTAAGATGGAAGAAATCCGTCGCATGGACTTAAAAATTGCTCAGTTAGTGAAAAAGGGGAAAGTTCCCGGTATGACTCACTTTTCTGTTGGTGAGGAAGCTGCTAACGTCGGAGCGATGCTGGCTCTTAATCCAGATGATCTGATTACCTCAAATCACCGTGGACATGGGCAAGCTATTGCTAAGGGGATTGACCTCAACGGAATGATGGCTGAAATCCTTGGGAAGTACACTGGGACCTGTAAAGGAAAAGGTGGTTCTATGCATATCGCTGACCTGGATGCTGGGAACCTTGGTGCCAATGGTATCGTAGGTGGTGGTATGGGAATCGCTGTCGGTGCAGCCCTCAGTCAGCAGATGCAACATACGGGTAAAATCGTTGTCTGCTTCTTTGGAGATGGTGCGACCAACGAAGGTGTTTTCCACGAAGCAGTGAACATGGCTTCTATTTGGAAACTTCCTGTTATTTTCTACTGCATTAACAACGGTTATGGGATTTCTGCGGATATCAAGAAAATGACCAATGTGGAGCATATCCATCAACGTAGTGCTGCTTATGGAATCCCAGGAATGTTTATCGAAGATGGAAACAATGTCATCGACGTTTATGAAGGATTTAAGAAAGCAGTAGATCATGTTCGTGGTGGCAATGGCCCAGTCTTGATCGAAAGTGTAACCTATCGCTGGCTTGGTCACTCATCATCTGACCCTGGTAAATATCGTACGCGTGAAGAAGTGGATTTGTGGAAACAAAAAGACCCAATCGAAAACCTTCGCAAATATCTCATTGAAAACAATATTGCAAGTGCAGAAGAATTGGAAGAAATTCAAGCACAAGTCAAGGAAGCAGTAGAAGCTTCTGTTAAATTTGCGGAAGAAAGCCCATTCCCACCACTAGAATCAGCATTTGAAGATATTTACGCAGACTAAGGAGAAAGAGATAAAAATGGAAACAAAAACAATGTCGTTCCGTGACACCATTATCCTTGCTATGTCTGAGGAAATGCGTCGCGATGAAAATGTATTCTTGATGGGAGAAGACGTCGGTGTCTTTGGAGGAGACTTCGGAACTTCTGTTGGAATGCTCGAAGAATTTGGTCCAGAACGTATCCGTGACTGTCCGATTTCTGAAGCTGCCATCTCGGGAGCAGCAGCAGGAGCAGCCATGACAGGACTTCGTCCAATTGTCGATATGACCTTCATGGACTTCTCGGTTATTGCCATGGATAATATCGTCAACCAAGCTGCTAAAACACGTTATATGTTTGGTGGTAAAGGTCAGGTTCCAATGACTGTACGTTGTGCAGCTGGTAACGGAGTTGGTTCTGCGGCCCAGCACTCGCAATCTCTAGAGTCTTGGTTTACACACATCCCTGGTCTCAAGGTTGTAGCTCCAGGTACGCCTGCTGACATGAAAGGACTGCTCAAGTCTTCTATCCGTGATAACAACCCAGTTATCATTCTTGAATACAAGTCAGAATTTAACCAAAAAGGGGAAGTTCCAGTTGATCCAGACTACACAATCCCACTTGGGGTTGGGGAAATCAAACGCGAAGGTACAGATGTAACAGTCGTTACTTATGGAAAAATGCTTCGCCGTGTGGTTCAAGCTGCTGAAGAATTAGCAGAAGAGGGAATTTCAGTTGAAATTGTGGACCCACGTACCCTCGTTCCACTTGATAAGGATATCATCATTAACTCAGTTAAGAAGACTGGTAAAGTTGTTCTGGTCAACGACGCCCACAAAACAAGTGGCTATATCGGAGAGATTTCAGCTATTATTTCAGAATCAGAAGCATTTGACTATCTAGATGCACCAATTCGCCGTTGTGCAGGAGAAGATGTGCCAATGCCTTACGCACAAAATCTAGAAAATGCAATGATTCCAACAGTTGAAAGCATCAAAGATGCCATCCGTAAGACTTATAACAAAGAATGATACATAATATAAGTTATGTAAATAAAATAAAAAAGACGAGAAACTTTGTATCTTTTAGGTGCAGAACTCTTTTCGTCCTTGATATCATAGATTAGAGCACGGGCTAAAAGCTCGGAAAAAAGATAAATCTCCTTGACTTCATCGAAGTCTGCGTTGATTTCCGATTTTTCGGTCGCTTTTAAACGCCCTTTGCATCATGTAATTGAATTCGGACGGAGGTCTGTGAAAAAAAGATAGATTTCCTTGTGTTCATCGAACACATCGTCAATCTCCTATTTTTTCATTGCCCTCTTCGTCCTAAATATCTTAGTATAGAATTGGAGAGGTCATGGCTGATGACAAGCTAAGAGCGACTCCTGCGGCTAGAAAGTTAGCGGATGATCTAGGGATCAACCTCTACGACGTTTCTGGCTCAGGTGCAAACGGTCGTGTCCACAAAGAAGACGTGGAAACTTATAAAGACACAAATGTGGTTCGCATTTCGCCACTTGCAAAACGAATTGCCCTCGAACATAACATTGCTTGGCAGGAAATCCAAGGAACTGGTCATCGTGGCAAGATCATGAAGAAGGACGTTTTGGCCTTGCTTCCTGAAAATATCGAAAACGATACTATCAAGTCTCCTGCTCAGATTGAAAAAGTGGAAGAAGTTCCAGACAATGTCACTCCTTATGGTGAGATTGAGCGTATTCCAATGACACCAATGCGTAAGGTTATCGCTCAACGTATGGTTGAATCTTACCTAACTGCGCCAACTTTCACACTCAACTATGAAGTTGATATGACTGAAATGCTGGCCCTTCGTAAGAAGGTCCTTGATCCGATTATGGAAGCGACTGGTAAGAAGACTACTGTAACAGACCTTCTTTCACTCGCTGTTGTGAAAACATTGATGAAACACCCATACATCAACGCTTCATTGACCGAAGACGGCAAGACCATTATCACTCATAACTATGTCAACCTTGCGATGGCGGTTGGGATGGATAACGGATTGATGACACCTGTTGTCTATAATGCTGAAAAAATGAGCTTGTCAGAGTTGGTTGTTGCCTTTAAGGATGTAATTGGTCGTACCTTGGATGGTAAATTGGCTCCAAGCGAACTGCAAAATTCAACCTTCACAATCAGTAACTTGGGAATGTTTGGCGTTCAGTCCTTTGGTCCGATTATTAACCAACCAAACTCAGCTATCCTCGGGGTTAGCTCAACAGTTGAAAAACCTGTAGTTGTCAATGATGAAATTGTTATTCGTCCTATCATGAGCCTAGGATTAACCATTGACCACCGTGTTGTAGATGGTATGGCTGGTGCTAAGTTTATGAAAGACTTGAAAGCCTTAATTGAGAACCCAATCTCAATGTTGGTTTAAAAATACAGTATTTATTTTTAGAGATATAGATAAAGGAAGTAAGACATGGCCTTAGAAGTAATTATGCCAAAAGCCGGCGTGGATATGACAGAAGGACAAATCGTCCAATGGAATAAGAAAGTCGGAGAATTTGTAAAAGAAGGAGAAATCCTTTTGGAAATCATGACTGACAAAGTCAGCATGGAATTGGAAGCCGAAGAAGATGGATACTTGATTGCCATCCTCAAAGGAGATGGTGAAACTGTCCCTGTAACGGAAGTTATCGGTTACCTTGGTGAAGAAGGGGAAAACATCCCAACAGCTGGTGTGGCTACGCCAGAAGCTAGCCCTGCTCCCGCGGCTAGTGTTTCAAACGACGATGGCAAGAGCGATGATGCCTTTGATATCGTTGTGATTGGTGGAGGTCCTGCTGGATATGTAGCAGCCATTAAAGCTGCCCAACTTGGCGGTAAGGTTGCCCTTGTTGAGAAATCAGAACTTGGTGGAACCTGCTTGAACCGTGGCTGTATTCCAACCAAGACCTACCTTCACAACGCTGAAATCATCGAAAATATCGGTCATGCAGCAAATCGTGGTATCGTCATTGAAAATCCAAACTTCACTGTTGATATGGATAAACTTTTAGAAACTAAATCGAAAGTTGTCAATACCTTGGTAGGTGGTGTTGCAGGTCTTCTGCGTAGTTACGGAGTTACTGTTCATAAGGGTGTTGGTACTATCACTAAAGATAAGAATGTCTTGGTAAATGGTTCTGAATTGCTTGAAACCAAGAAAATTATCCTTGCTGGTGGTTCAAAAGTCAGCAAGATCAACGTCCCTGGTATGGAATCTCCACTTGTCATGACCAGTGATGACATTCTTGAAATGAATGAAGTACCAGAGAGCCTCGTAATCATTGGTGGTGGTGTTGTCGGTATCGAACTCGGTCAGGCTTTCATGACATTTGGGTCAAAAGTAACTGTTATCGAAATGATGGACCGTATCGTACCAGCTATGGATGCGGAAGTGTCTAAGAATCTTCGCTTGATTCTTGAGCGTAAAGGTATGACAATCTTAACTGACACTAAACTCCAAGAAATCGTCGAAGAAAATGGTCAACTTCGTATCAAAGTTGAAGGAAAAGACGATATCATCGCAAGCAAAGCCCTTCTTTCAATCGGTCGTGTGCCAGACCTTGAAGGTATTGGAGATGTTGAGTTTGAATTGGATCGTGGACGTATCAAGGTCAACGAATACATGGAAACTTCTGTTCCAGGTATCTACGCACCAGGTGACATCAACGGTACTAAGATGTTGGCGCACGCAGCCTTCCGCATGGGTGAAGTTGCCGCTGAAAATGCCCTCAAAGGAAACCATGCTGTTGCCAAATTGAACTTGACTCCTGCAGCCATCTACACTCTCCCTGAAGTAGCAGCAGTAGGTCTAACAGAAGAACAAGCTCGTGAGAAATACGATGTAGCCATCGGTAAATTCAACTTTGCTGCCAACGGTCGTGCCATTGCATCAGATGCTGCTCAAGGTTTCGTAAAAGTCATTGCAGATAAGAAATACGGAGAAATCCTTGGTGTGCACATCATTGGTCCTGCAGCTGCAGAATTGATCAACGAGGCGTCAAGTATCATCGAAATGGAAATCACTGTTGAAGAAATGCTGAAGACTATCCACGGACACCCAACCTACTCTGAAGTGATGTACGAAGCGTTTGCGGATGTTCTAGGAATGGCCATCCATTCACCTAAGAAAAAATAAAACGAAGATAGACTAGACTGGAAAGATGTTTTCCAGTCTCTATCGTATAAAGGGATATCATGAAATACATTATCAATCATTCAAACGACACTGCTTTTAATATCGCCTTGGAAGAATATGCCTTTAAACACCTTTTGGATGAGGATCAAATCTTCCTACTTTGGATTAACAAACCTTCTATCATTGTTGGTCGTCACCAGAATACTATCGAAGAAATTAACCGTGATTATGTTCGAGAAAATGGCATTGAGGTAGTCCGCCGTATCAGTGGCGGTGGAGCTGTTTATCACGATTTAAACAACCTCAACTATACTATCATTTCAAAAGAAGATGAAAACAAGGCCTTTGACTTCAAGAGCTTCTCAACTCCAGTTATCAATACCTTGGCTCAACTCGGTGTTAAAGCTGAGTTCACAGGCCGTAATGACCTTGAGATTGATGGCAAAAAATTCTGTGGTAATGCCCAGGCCTATATCAATGGCCGTATCATGCACCACGGTTGCCTGCTCTTTGACGTTGATTTGTCAGTCCTTGCTAATGCCCTCAAGGTTTCAAAAGATAAATTTGAATCAAAAGGTGTGAAATCCGTTCGTGCCCGTGTAACCAATATTGTCAATGAATTACCAGAAAAAATTACAGTTGAAGAATTCCGCGATTTGCTATTGGAATACATGAAAAAAGAGTACCCAGAGATGACTGAATACGTTTTTTCTGAGCAAGAATTAGCCGAAATCAATCGTATCAAGGATACCAAGTTCGGTACTTGGGACTGGAACTACGGTAAATCACCTGAATTTAACGTTCGTCGTGGAACAAAATTCACTAGTGGTAAGGTTGAAGTTTTTGCCAACGTCATTGAATCAAAAATCCAAGATATCAAGATTTATGGTGACTTCTTTGGTATCGAAGACGTTGCAGCTGTAGAAGATGTCCTTCGTGGCGTTAAGTACGAACGTGAAGATGTCCTTAAAGCTCTAGAAACTATTGATATTACACGCTACTTCGCTGGTATTAGCCGTGAAGAAATCGCTGAAGCAGTAGTGGGATAAAAAGAAAAGAAGTTGGTTGTATGACCAGCTTCTTTTTATGAGTGATATTTTACATAATTTATTTTATGTAGTTTATAAACTATCCAGAGCATTCTTTTGTTCATCATTGACGATATGGGTATAGAGGTCAGTGACTTGTGTACTGGCGTGTCCTAGCTGATGGCTGACCAAAACTTGCGATTTAGTTGCATCATAGAGTCTAGTTGCTAACGTATGACGTAGTTTGTGGGGAGTTACACGCACTTTGAAGTCCTCAGAGTACTTAGCAACCATTTTTTCAACACTGGAAGCATCGATACGGTTGGGAACACCTCTGTAAAGTGTCAAAAAGAGTGCTGTATCCGTCTTTTCCGTCTTATAGCGTTGATTTCGAATGGCTAGATAATTCTCTAGGTAAGGCTTAGCAAAAGCAGCGACATTGACCGAGTCACGTTTGCCACCTTTTCGAGTGACATCAATGACCATCATTTTGAGATTAAGGTCTCTTAGATCCAGATTAACAGCTTCAGATAGGCGGACACCAGATGCCAAGAGAAGGGCAATAATGGCTAAATCACGTTCTTTATTTTTATTGAATGACGAGAGGGCACGATTTGAGAGCTGTTGTGGATACTCCTGGTCGATATAGGTTAGAAAACCTTCTGTTTCATCACCTAGAAAGAGTTTTTGTTTGATGTTTTCAGCTCTAGCAGCAAGTGTTTCTTTCTTTTTCTTGGTTGAAACTTTCTTCATTACATTACGATAGAAATAAGGCTCCCCTTGGTCGTTTTCAACCTCCTCTGTTAGATACTTGTAAAGACTAGAAAGTGCCGACAAAGTCCGATTAATGGTTGTCTGAGAGACACCTTGTTTGGTTGTATTGGCATTCAGCAATGGACGTTCACGTAGATATAGGATAAAAGCTTCCATATCTTTCTTAGACATATTTTCCAAGACAGATAAAGGAATATCAGACATTTTATCAGCATTTGAAATTCCAGACTCTAAAACCCAGCTGAAAAATCGATCGTATTCCTTGAGATATTCGTACAAGGTTGTAAAACTGTAGGGCACAGCAAGCTTGGATTGGTAGTATTCCAGAACATACCAGGGCATGATTTGTTTTAGTTTGTCGATTCGTTCCAGTAAAATCTCACGTTTCATGTATTTTCTCCATAATTAAGTCTACTAGTAGTATAGCATAGACTTATATGTTTTTCAAGAAAATTATAGTTTTTCGGAAAGACGTTGTAAGTGTTTGATGGATTCTAGAAAAAACTAAAAAATAACTAAAAATTTTTTTCGGGCGAAAATCGGTCCAAAATATACTTTATTCACGTGAAAACTGGAATTTTCAACCACCCTCAATCCATGCGAAAATGTACTTTATTTAAGTGAACACTGGAAATTTTTTCTATTGTACATAATCCAAAAATGTACTTTTTAAAATAAAATTTTTGACATATCAAAGCATTTTTATGTAGCTGCTATGCTCGTCGAAATTGACCTAAACTGAAAAAACCAAGCTACATTTTAGCAACTTGGTCTCCCAAAATCTTCTTGAAAGGCACGAAATGTTTCCTTTTTCTTCTTCGCCCCTTGCAAATTAAACATGGCTCTTTATGACGTTTTTCAAATAAAACTCTATTATATAAGGACATCTTGTACCTATGTTTATCATTATTTTTGCAGATCCACCACACATTGGTCCGACTATTTTCACCGACTTCACTGGGATTTGCTAATAGAACATTATTCAAATGATCCCATTCCTGAACTAAGATTGGTTGTTTAACATCAAATGAGTTAAATCCTGGCAACACTTTTCGTCCAAAACAGTAAGGACAACCAAACTTAGAACTTACTCGATTGACAATGGTATCTTCATATTCACCGTGGCATACCTGGCATTCCCAAATCCATTTTGCCTTAGACGTATACAATACTTCACCAATTTCATAGGTATTATTATTGCTGAATGACTCAATAAGTTCGGGATATTTGCCCTCAAGACTATTGTAGCCTGAAAGAAGTTTTTTTCCTGCACAATAAGGACAGCAATTATCATTTTCTTCACGTTTACAAATTCTAGCTTCAAATTCTCCCTGACATCTTCTACACTTCCAATTAACTTTTGCTGTAGAGGATGGAAAGATTGCTGAAATGCTCCCATAGATATCCGACTGCCATTCTTCAATGAGGAGTGGCTTTACTACGTCTAATGATTCTGTTTTGGGGTTTGGGAGCAGATGTGTGCAATAGGGACAAATATCATTTAGACTTCTGGTTTCCGAGGTTAGATAACGTTTTAGAACGGTATTCATTCTTTCTTTGAAATCTAAATTACAGCTATTACAATGCCACATAAAAGTCCGTTTTTCAACTTCATTGGGCACTATAGAATCTGTTTGCTCCTGATTTTTAGGGCTCCAAATGCTTACTATTTCAGGGTAAGTATCTAAAAGTGTGTTATATCCCTTGAGAGGGGCCTCCTTGTTGCAATAGGGACATGGGTTAGCTGAGGCTCTTCGAATAGGAATAGAGCACTGATAATCTCCTTGGCAGGTTGAGCAATGCCACCAATATTTCTTGGTCTCGATTGTCGTTTGAGCTAGATAGATTGGAATATCGTTTTTATCGCACCACTCTTTAACCAACTCAGGCTCGCTATAAAAGATTTGATTTTGGAACACTTCAGTATTCCAATCACATAAGTTAGGACATGTTTGAAAGACTTGATTTTCGAAATTAGTGCGAAGAACCATCTCTTGGGGACTGCACTGAAAAACAATTTGGCAACAAGGGCATAGCCAAGTTAGTGGCTCGGTAGAATATTGCCAGTAATCGGCCAAGCTACCATCATTGTCAGAAGACCAGAATTTATCAAGATAGGCATGAGTTTTATCAAGTGTGTTAAAGCCACTTAACAACTGTCTGTTTGAACAAAATGGACAACTTTCCTGACTCTTTTCTCGAACTAAACACGCATACTCTCCATGACATACTGAGCAGGTCCATAGGACTTCTATATTTGACAAGTTATCTACTTGTTCTACGGCTATATTGTTATTAGCTGACCATTCGTCTAAGTAAAATGGTGTTAAAAAGGATAATGGCTCATAATCGACATCGCCATCCAGTGGTATATCAAATGAGGCCTGACAGTTCGTGCAATAATAGCCATTTCGCTTGATACGATTAAATAGTTGATCAATGGATAACTCGAATTGACTATTGCAGTGGTCACATTTCCATTGAACAGGTAGAGTGACGTTGTGATGAAGTTGTAAGTGGACAAACGAAATTTGGTTGCTGTCATCACTATAAATCTTAGCAAGGTTTGGATATACCTCATGATAATAATAGTGATAACCCCATTCATTACAATCTAAATGAAAGAGCTCTTTGTCCTCTGATTGAAATAAGCGAAGATTCATTACTGTGTCACGCCAACTAACCTGACAAGTAGGACATTTTAAGTGGAAAACACGCTTTGAATTAAACTTTTCATTCCAAAGCTCTTCTAAGATGATATCCTTGTTTTCATGGTGAAAATTGATATAGTTTTCGAAATCAGGAAAAACAGCAGGAATGCTATTCTTTTCTTTGACCAATAATTTTCCTAGCTGACAGCAAGGGCAAAATGCCTTGTTGTTCAAGCTACTTCTGTACACATCATAAACCTTTGCTTCCCAACTGTAAGAACAATCAGGACAAATCCAATGAGCATATGCTCGTCGATTGATTTTTGTTGTTTCAATATCAAGATGATTTAATTTGAAGTCCCAATACATCAAAAGTAAAGGGCAATCTTTTATCACATCTATCATTAAAACCTCCTTAGTAATTGGTTTTGCTATCCAGTAAATCTTTGATTGCTACTACCTTTTTAGGTTTTCCTATGTCGCCTTCATCATCTTTACTATTAGTAATATCAGAATGAAAGTTAATCTCTGAATCAGCAGTAAGAATATTATTCGCCATAAACTCATATGTAATCACTTGCTGCTCAGATTGAAGTATTCCTTCTTCTTTCAATAATTCATTTGCAATCTCAGGATACACACTTGATTTAATTAGAGCACGTAGCTTTATATTTTCTGTTTCTAAAGCTTTTCGACTTGTTTCCTTCTGGAGCAGTTGTTGAATTTGCTCCTTCAGTTTTTCAGTCTCATCTTGGAGTTTCTCATTTTCATTTTTAATCTCTTCAACACTATTTTTAAACTCAAGAGCAGCTTCTGCAACCTTTTTGTAGTATAGATTCAATTCAGATAAACCAGTGCGGATAGCATTAGGTGTCCGATTTGTCGCCATGAAACTATCAACATCAATAGTCTTATATGTGATGACAGTTCGATATTCTTCTTCCTCCTCGTCGTATTTAGCTTTTCTTTCGGCAAGCACCTCTCTAAAGCCAGTGTTTCGCCTTAATGTTGTATCTGCAACATTTGGAAAACCATTCTTTCTAAGATAGTCGCCGAATCTAGGTATCTTAAAAAGAGTTATATTATTCGAACATTCTTCTTGCAAATATTTTTCAAAGTGTTCTATGATTTCAACGTCTTCTATATGTTTTCTTCTAGCCATTTGATTCTTCCTCTAGCGATAGTTGTTTTGCTTTTAAATACTCTTGATACGAGCGACTAACTGATTTTAGCTTTAGCAAAGCCTCTCCAATATCCTCCACGTGGCCTTTACCTTCTCGAACTCGTTTGATAGCTTCATCAACACTCAGTGCTTCCTCGTCAATGGCCCTTTTATAACTTTTGTCCATGGTGAAATAGTCTTTTCCTGCCTTACGGTAAAACGGGCAACTGGTGCAGGCTCCAAGCTCCGCATGTGAGCTGATCACTTTGAGGCAATCTGAAAAATCACCTTTAGCGTAACATGGAGAATAACATCGACTTTTGTTGTCTAAGATGACATAATCCTTTCCAATGGTGTATTGACGTTGAGCTTTACTTACAGCATAGTTGGTCTGAGAACTGGTAAGTTTTCGATAAACTTGATAACTACTACATTCAATGAATTGACTAAGATTTGAGAAATAATGGGATGAAGTCGCTACATTGTCATGTCCTGCCAATAACATTGCTGTCACTGGGCTAGCTCCTTCTGCAATCAAGTTAATCATAGCAATGTGCCTAGTGTCACCAATATGAATAAAGTTAATTTCCTTATCCTCTAGCTTTGTAGGGGAGTTTAGATAGTAAACTTGATAGCCATATTGTTCAGTAATTATCTCATTGTAGAAATATTTGAGAATGGTATTAAGGTTGGTATAGGTCAAGAAACGATTGTTTACCCCAGTCCTACGTTCCCACCGTTTGTAGTGAGAATCAGTGACAAAGAGGGTGTTGAGCTTTGTTGCTGATTGACTATTTGTTAAGCTTAGATAATCTTGTATGTCCATAGCTAAACCTTTAGGAATCTCATAAGTGGTCTTATAATAATCCTCGGAAATTTTGTGAGACACTGACTTCTCTTTTCCCTTTAAATTATTACGTCTAAGTGTGAGAAAATGCTTACCATCTTTTTCAGACAAGCAATCCCTTTGAGTTAGCAGAAATTCTCTGGGTCTTAGTGGAATCACAGCTGTAATTTGCCACCAAAGATAGAGTGGGTAGTAAAAGAGCCTTTGTTCTTGAGATAAGGCTTGCCTCCAATAATCCGCTAATATGTCATTGAATGCAAAATAGGACTGGAACTGTGCCAATTGTCGTTGTTGTTTGGGCTTGTTTTGATAGACAATAGTCATCGCATTATCCAGCTGCTCAAGAATCTGGCTCACTTCACTATCATCTGGATAGGGAAGACTGGCTAGAAAATCAATACAAAGACTAGGAGAGCTGATTTTAATGCCTTCAATGTCTGAAAGGATATCTTGCTTCGTCTCCTTGATTATACGCTTTATATCTCGTAAAAAAGCTTGTAAAGAGCCCAGTACATGTTGATCCATGGACAGCACAATAAAGCTTTTAAGATAGGCGATAAATCCCTCATAATCTATACCAAAGAGAGGTTGATAGAACCGTTTGTATTGAAAGGTATTGACGTTGAATAAAAAGGTGACATTAGCATATTCATTGGTAGTCTCCCATTTGTGATGATCAAAGTCATAGCTGAGGATAATCCCCTTCTCTATGTAATCATCAAAAACCTCTCTGGCATGACTAATCAGGTTGTTATCGAAAATGGTAAAGTCTGTCACGGTTCGAAATAACTTGTCTGGATCACTCATCATTTAATTAACTCCTTGATAATCTCTTCATAGTCGTTTAGCACATCCTCTCCGTATTGTTCAGCTAGTGCTTGTAGCATTTCAGTCAAACAAGGTTTGAGCTGTTTTTCTATAATCGCTCGAATTTTACCTTTTTCTAGGTCGCTTTGCACCTTGACATATTTTTTATTCAATCGGTTAAACTCACCAAGAAGAAGTAACAGGGTGGATTTGGTCTGGAGCTCATACTGACAGCCTACACAGTGCATTCTGTCATCATAGGGGCAAAACTTGCCCAGGGCGGACAAGAGACACATACTTTCTCCCTGTTTAGAAAAAGCTTCACCATTACCAATACGATGGCAAACTGTAAGTAGTTGGTCAGGGTTCATATCCTCTTTCACAACTGTTTGGAGGGCTTTTTGAGCCTTTGAATCTGCTCTAATACTCAACTCCAGCGTTTTTTCAATCTCACTAGGTGTTAGATCTAGTTGTTGAATCATTTGAGTTTGCTGGTTAGGGCTTAACTCCTTATACTTACCTCTGGTTACTATCGTTAACAGCATGGATGGAATCATAGATAAAACACCACGTTCAAAGAGTTCTTTTGCAACCATCTCAGGCTGTAATTGACCAAGTTGAGCATCCTTCAAATAAGCAGTTGTAGTTTGGGCAAATTCATTGTAAGAGCCTTTATGACTTCTAGCTAAAGCTGCCAAGAAATAGCCTTTGATATTCAATTCCGATTTTTCTTCTAGAACATCATCTGCTAACATGGCGACAGCCTGTAAGTAGGACTTGTTGGCTGATCGACTACTGAAGTCCCGCTCAAGGAAGAGAGAACCAATCTCATCACCCATGTACTTGCAAATCCGCTCGTAATCATTGATTTTACGGATAAGAGGCTCTTCGCTATCTGTGTTATTTCCTAATTGATAATGAGATTCACAGATAGCCAATAAGGTTCCGATGAGGACCTGACAACTCTCAGGAACATGGAATTTTAGCTGACTAACATTGGAAGCTCGTTTTGTTTTATTAGGTCTAACATTGAGATAGGTTAAACGTGTGGTGATACTAAGAAGGGTTCGTCTTGCCTCACTACTACTCCATGTGCCATTCTGAACGGCTTCTAGCACCCCTTTGGGTTCTCTAGGCAGTTCTGGATGGCCAAGACGTTCAAGGTCTGTTGTTCGCAAAGCACAAATAAAATGAAGGGCTAAGTAGAGCCAAGTATCGGCATAGTTTTTTGAAGAAGCTGCATGATAGAGCATATCCTGCTTTTCAATATAGGAATCGTTGAAGAGGTAATACATGAGTTCTAGATAGTCATCTAACTCATATGCCCCATTTTTATCCTCTAAGGTGTATCTGGCCGTCATTTCAAAGCTCTTACGATAATGGGTAATGCCTTTAGCCATCATCCATCTGATAAAGTCGTTTAACTCTTCACCATAGGATTTACTGAGCACTTCTGTTGCCTCTTGAACCAGCCGTTCTATTTCACTATCACTGTAAAGAAACAAATCCTTGGTTAAATCATAAGCAAGAAAATCTTGAAGGTAGAACCTACTACTTCTGGACAACTTTTGCTCTTTTGAGAAATCTTGAAATAGCTCAAAAGTCATTGGGAACTTCTGTTTAAAAATAGGCTGTAGGCCCGTTAAACCTACTGGACCAGTTAGGAAAGCCTTTATCTTGTCAGTCAATAACTGGGCATCTGATTCTGATATGCTAAGTTTTGTCACATCTACCTTAATACCAAACCAAGCGTTATCAAGTAAAAACTGACTGATGACTTCTCTGCTCTCAGATGTATCAGCATTTAGTTCTGCTAAACTCTTCTCCAGAATATCCTTCACCAAATAAGCCATTGTTTCTCCTTATCTATTTACCATACATTTCACTTGCTTGCCAGTTCATATAGTCAAAAATCCCGTCATTGACTTGACCATATTGTTTTGCGATTTCACCTTTATTTTGTAAATAGACCCATGCACTCTCAGGCGATTTATCACCTCTCGCAGACATGAGTTCGCTAATCTCAGAAACTCCTGATAAGACCAACTGTGTGGTGTACCAGTGCCTAAAGATATGGGGTGAAATATTATTTTCTTGCAAGAGTTGACCAAAAAAGACAACCTCTGGGTCATCAGATTTAAGAAATATTGGAATCATTTCTTCGCGAATAATCTTACGAAATCGTTGATAGTACACATCGTATGACAATGCTTTCCCTTGCTTGTTAAGGTTTAATGGACCATAATCTTTCTCATACCTTTTTCCCTCCAGATAGCTCATATAGTCATTGTAGGTGTCTAAAAAGACCTCTAAGAAGATATAAGGTACAGCTTGAAGTCTTTCCTTTTTAATTCGTCCAGTCGGCTTTAAATCGCTTCTAAGGGGCATTTCTTTTCGCAAATCAATCTCAATCTTAAATACTTGGTTATCACTTTGGTGAAATATGATACCTGCCCCCAAAGGGCTATCTTCACGTCTTACATTACAAGCTTCTGATGGTCTTAAACCAACAAATGCTCCCAAGGCAACAACCATAAGTAAATCTTTATGATATTGTGCAATGTGAGAAAACAGCATCTCAAATGCACTATTTGGCATATCTCGAAAAATAGCTTTTTCAGTATTGCTATCATCCACATAGATTTCAAAATTCGGTTCCTTACGCTTTACAACTCGCCTTCTACTATTCGTAAAAGTTGTTGTAGTATAAAGTTCTTCTGCTTTTAACTTAGCCTTCCCTTTTCGTTCGCTTAAATAAAGAGTTAAGAAGTCAAGAACTGCATTTACGCATTTTTCAACGGTGCTTTTCTTTCTTTTTCGGCTATCCCCTGGTAACTGAGATAATCCATAAAGCGTAAAAAACTCTCTAACCATTTCAAGTGTAAGTTGATCTACACTTTTAAGTCCAAGAGTACCGAATATAAAGTTAAGAAACTTAACAACGTAAGAAAAACGCTTATTCCCATCATCTGAAATTGACTTAATTTTTGAAGCAGATTTAACATAACGATGAAAATCAGTAAATTGTAGGTGGCCATCATCGTGCTTCAGAACAATAAATTGCTTTGTCACAATGTTGTTATCGCCTAAAACCAACGAATGTTTATAAACTACAAATTTCATTAATTCTCCTTGTTTATTATGACTGAAGGTTCTGACTGGGTTTTAGGATGTCAATACGCAAAAAAACGACCAAATCAGTACTGTTCTCCTTTGCGCTCTAAACTGCAAAAAGGGAATATCGATGAGTACTTTCATTGATCGTTATTATTATTTAAATTAATTCAATAACAAAAGTAACTTCATCTAAGTAATAAGAGCAATTAACTAGCTCAGCTACAACGACAGCCACAGCAGCCCCTTCTATACAATGAGAGGAATAACCACCGTGGCTATCTATTTACTTTTTTTCTTTTACTTTTGTAAGTTACTTTTGTTATTTTTACTTTTTTTGTATTATATCATATTTTGATTGAATAGTCATCTGAGATAGTGAGTTGCTATTTTTTTCATACTATAAATAGCTTGAAATTTTTGATTTAGAAATATGAAAATACATCATTGAAATCAGTTATAAAGTGTTTGACATACTTTTATATTTTTTATTTAGCTCATCAAGCCCTATAAAATATTCTCTTACAGCATTTGAAATTTTGATATTCTCGTTGATTTCATTGCTAAAGGGAATTTCAATATATCTGTACCTATCTCCTAAATCTTCCCTGTTTGTTTGCATAAATATCACCTTTTCCCATTGTTTTCTTACCTCTTCAAGATTTAGCGCCCAAAATAGATAGAATTGATCGAATGGAGATTCAGAGGTTGTAGAAAAAATTAAAACCTCTTTGGTGACAACTAATTCTTCCTGACCGGGTAGCAACATACAAGGCTCTCCAATATTTTTTGAAGCACGCGCTGGAGTTATAATATCCCAGGGTTTTAGACCACTTTTGTCGGACTTCCAGAACTTTTTAGCAACTTCTTTAGGTACCATATTAGTAGAGTTTGGATTTACCCTTCCTGCCCGCAAGTCAACAACTTTAATGTAAGGGATATCACCAACCCTAGTATCTGCTGAAGGACTTCCGTGTCCAGTTCGAACTTTAATAATTCCAGCATCTATTAAGTCACCTAAAGTTTGTACTTTAAAACTTGGAAGTTTTTCCTGAACTCTCTTTTCGAAGTCCCAGTTAGACATATTCCCTGAGAATGTTGGAACAGCAATATAAGAATTACTTAATGATTGACTCGGTACATATCTTGAGTATTTTGTTTGGTTACCTGACAATAATGCTTCTACATCTGAATTAGCTTTATTGTCTATTATAGTGTCTCTTTCCCCCATTTGAATTAACAACAAACAAATCATGCCCATCTTTATTTACACCAATAGTGGGCGCATTTGAAATCCAAACATAGCCGTCTTTGTACCATTTAGGTCGTGTAGAAACTTTTGGTCCATCTCCTTTTTTTTCGAAAATGTAGAAATTTGTTTTCGCTCTACAAAAACCTTGAAATGCTTCCATAGGAACATTTAAAGCTGCCCTCAAAATAAAATGTTCATCAATCCATTCTCTAAACCAGCTATATGATTTAGAAAAAAAGTAAGTTTCAGGTAAAATAATTCCTAGACGACCACCATTCTGAAGTAGCCTCCAAGACCTTTCTATAAAAGCTATTCCTAGTTCAGTTTTATCAGCAAATTCTAAAGATTTTTTTCCAGTTTTTGTATGTTTGCAAATCTCTAAATTAGCAAATTTAGCGTCTGACTTATTTATTACAAGTCCTTTTCCAAATGGTGGGTTTGTCAGCACAACTGAATATCTTCCTTCTTTAAGTGTATTTTGAATACCATTAAAGTCTTCTTCCCATTTAGACTCTCGCAACGAATCTCCATGATGGATATTCGTTGATCCATCTCCGATACCAACCATTAAAGCTCGTGTTAATTTTACATTTGTTTTATCTCTATCAACACCAAACAGCTTGTAATGAGCCCATTGAGTTAACTTTTTATCGTCAATACCAGTTTTTGCAAGTGTCATCATAGCTTCAGATAGAAAGCCACCCGTTCCACATGCGGGATCAATTACCATATCTTTGTGGGTAATTTCCATAAGTTTAACACCTGTTTCTATTACCCTTAGAGGCGTATAATACTGCCCATCACCTAACTTCAAAGATGCATCTCGAAATACCTGGAAAGCTATGGATAAGGCCGCAGGAGCCATATTACCAATGTTTAAGCGTTGCAATCGTAAAACGATTTCTTGGATTGTATCTGTATCTAAAACGATTTTATTCCCTTCATCCTTTGAAAATAAGGTTGGGTGTTCATTTTTATATTGGGTAAAGTATTCGTTTAGACGACTAGATGTGTTATACGGATCGCTTTCTAATTGAAAATTCAAAGGAAGTTTCTTATCCCATTGTCCCTCATTATCTGAGTCTAATTTTAATAATAAAATATTAGACATCTGATTTAACTGCTCTTCTCTACGAGTTGACAACGAATCTCTAGAGGTTATCACTTCTAGCAGTGTTGAAAATACTTCCTCTAGTTTTTTTTCATCTACTGCTTCTAGATCATCGTATACCAATCTTTTTTCATCTGCTAAAATAAAATTCTCATCTTTCTTAGGTAGATAAGAAGATTCAATAATTTTATATTCACCAGCTTTTGGAAGTTTGTAAACTCTTACAAATTCAGTACCATTACTCCAAACACCTAATTTCGCATGTGGCTCCATACTTAGATATATTTTTAACTGGTTAATACCTTCTTTTTTATTTGGAGCTTTACATTCAATGATTACTTGTAAGTGCTCGTATTCACCATGCTCTCTAACACTATCAAATATCGCAATATCAACAGGAAATCCATTAAACGAACGCCCTAGTTCTCTTTTAGAAGCTTCTGAAGGTGTTTTGGGAATGCGCCACTCTGTATCAGTTGAGTTCGGACTAGGACAAATAATTTGTTCTCTCTTCCAACCTAGTTCTAGTAATTTATTTAAAATTGGCAACCTAGTTAAATGATGTTCTCTAAATGAATCTGATTGGTATTTTGCCATATCTGTATCCTTTCGTTTTATAATGCTATTATATCATTAATTAATAGTTTTATCTGTGGGAGAAACTAATTTATGAGCCAAAATATAGAAAGAACATATATCTGAAGACATCAAGATGAAGTATCAACCGCTTGGAACTAAATTTATAGATTAATGTAGAAAATTAATTATTACTAAAATTGTTTTGCTCAAAATGTACAAATCAATTCCTTAAATCAGGTGATTTAATGCACTAAAAAACATACAAAATAACTCTCCAGAATTATTTACAAAACAAAAATAAAGTACACTGCTTAATGAGTGTACTTTATCCTTCTAATTCAGTTTTATCAATGGTTTAGCTCTAGTTAAGTCGATTAGTTAAATGAAAAAAGTCTTCAGTCAGGTAGCCTGACAGAACGTGATCCTGAGACGAATAAACTATATGGTCAAAGCGCTTTAGGTCAATGGTTACTTGTAGATGTTCTTGGCCTTAAAGAAAGACAGCTTGTGACCAGACACTGGCTTCAAATGAGAGGTACAGACTCAGTAAGACTTTGGAGAAAGAAAAACGATTACTCTACAATTTACATTGATTTTGCACCAATTGGTAGCTTTGAATCCTTCATGAACGATGAAGAAATTGAATTTGAAGAATAACAAAAAAAGAGGTTTTCCCTCTTTTTTGTTATATTGATTGCAACTTCGAAGTAATCATATAATCAGACAGTTTTTTAGACACATATCAGTCTATCGTTTTCCCAACGTGTAATAGTATGAACAGGAACATCTAACTCCTTTGACAGTTCAGTTCTTGTAAGTTGTATCTACTCTCTCACCTCACGTAATTTATTCACTTAACTCTCCACTAAAATAAGAATTTTATCTCCGTCCTATAATTGGATTCATCAGGAAAAAGTAATCGTAGGTCTTGATGTAGTATTCCCTTACTACGCCAACCCAAATAGTTATGTTTCAATATTCCTATTAATCTATTATCTCAATATGAGCAAATGGGTTAGCATAGTCCAAAAGTTTTTGATATGTTGGCAATTCCGATGTAGCAAAGACTTCCAATAATTCAAATCCAGTCGCGGAGAACGAGTACAATAAAAAATGTTTCTCATATTCAGTTAATATATAGGTTTCGCACTCGCCACAAACTTTTACTCTATACTTAGAGAGCTCGTGAAAGTTTTTCATCAATTCCTTTCCAATGTCCTTGGTCACTATGCTAAATTCTACTTCGGAATTTATAATATGACTATACGGAAAAAACAATAAGAGGTTTTTCTTTGTTTCCATAGTTTGCAGAGCTTTAAGAACATCATACTCATCAGTTCCAGGTCTAATTACACTTTCATTACTACGTATTCTATGTAATTCTTCTAGAGTATGCATTCTAAATAATTTATGAAGCCAGGTTACTATATATTTACCACCAACAGTTCTTGGTGCTCCGTAAAAAGTTACTCCTGTTGTAGCTTTTGTTATGCTCATACTTGTTAAGCGTTGGCCTCTAAGATATGATGAAGAGGCAAGGAGTTTAAAATCTATATTATAGCTTAATGATATTGCATCACATTCTCCATTACTTTCGCTTTTAGGTGCAAGATACCGTTCATGCTTAGATTTATTTTGGAAATATTTAGATTGGTTAAGATACTCTAGTAAAAACACTTCATAGTTAGAGTCTTCTTCATTCCCAACAAATTTGTTTAATACAACCGCTGCTGGAATCTCTCGTACTCCTATTCCTTTATTACTCACTTCTCCCCCGCTATCTTTTCAAAAACTTCACTGTACTTCTACCAAATGATACTGCCATAGTTCAAAATTTGCCAACAAGCACAACATTACATTAAATAACTTAAGAAAATCTTTTTCAGAAATTGTTCCTTCCCAACGTCCATGCCCTATCATATGGCGATTTGGTTCTTCTATAGTAAATCTATTAGTATCTTTGAAAAAGTTAAATAGCCAATGAATCAGCCCAACATCACTAAAAGTTTTATCTACAAACTGCTTTTCTAGAACTTCAACAGACGGATAACCCACAGGTATCCTATCCTTATTAGTTACTTGTTCTGCAATCCTATTTAGTGCTCCATCTATTGCTAAGGTAGCAAGTGTGTATGCAGCATAGTAATTTTTACTTTTATAACTTTCAAACATTGACTCTATCAATGTTTCTGGATAACAAAGTGACTCTTTTAGTTCACTATAAATATCTTCACTAGAAAGATCTATTTTCAATTGAGTTAACCACTCATCTTCCAATTCTTCAATGTTATCAATATTTATTCGCCTATAGATATCTCCAAAATCATAATAGATAACCCACCCTTGCTCGGCTAGTCTCTTAACATTAGATATTATTTCACTGATTTCATTTTCAGAATACGGACTAGGAATATTTTTTAAAATTTCTCCTAAATCTAAAGCTAACTTTGAATAGTCAAACTGAAGTCCATCAATTATTTTATTAACCGAATTAGCAATATTTTGAACTACCTCTATATGTAGACTTGAAAGCATATTGTTATAACTTGCATTAATGTTCACTTGGGGTAGGGATACTTTCACCGCTTCTGCTAACTGATGAGCTAAAATTGAAGATGCTGATGCAACTATAGAAGCCATGTTTGAGTTATTTACCGTGTTTTGGAGCAAAGAACATGATTCAATTAACTCAGGGGTGAAGAGACCTGTTTGTAAATTATTAAGAGGTTGCAATAAATTATCAATGCGAATCTGTGCTTCGTTTTCTGATTTTTCTTCTGGATTACCAGTATCTAACTTAACCATCTAATTCTTCCTTCTATTAATAAACTTAATCTAATTATACCACTAAAACTGCTATATTCTCCACCTTGTTAACACAATATATACTATTTTCAAATCACAATATCTATTTTAATTTTTAATGCAAATTTTTCCTGACTTAACCCTTTATCATTTCTAAGAGTTCTAATCACATCCCCAAAGTCTTTTAAAATCATTTTCCCCTCTTTTTTTACAATTGTACTCGCCTATATGCATATAAAACAACGGACTATGAGTAACACAATGAGTTTTTAACTGGCTTAAATTCAACTCAAAATAAAAAACAGATCTATTGTAGACCTGTCATCTATATAATTTTTCAATTCAAATAATTTAAGCCCTTATATCCATCTTAGACTTTAATTTATTTCATTATCCATAATTTGGATTCATCAGGAAAAATATAGTCATGTGTTTTAAAATATTGCTCTCTTACCACATCAACCCATTTATTTATCATTTTTGCAGCTACTATAGAATCACCAGATGGATATACCATCAAAAGTAACCCAGTAAGTTGCGCTATTGTGATAGCAGAGTGTTCACCAGGTATTGTTAGTCCATAATCAGTATGGCCTACACTTATTTTTTCTTCCCCGTCCATTAGACCTAATCGATTAAATGTGCCCTGTGATGATGCATGTGTGACTTCATTAGATATTCGATATGGTTGTTGCCATAATTCTGATGGGAAATTGGATTTTTTTCTGATATCGTCAAAACTTATATATCTCTTTTTAGGACTAAATTTACCGCAAGCTCTTGCCCATTCATAACGATCTTCTGTATTATGTGATGAAATATAAGCTTCAGCAACCTCCTCTCCATAATCTGAAATAAACGACGCAATAATAGTTAATTCGTAGAGTGAACGCCACCTAGAATATGCACCGTCAGCGAATCCATTTTTCATTAAAGTGATTATCTCTAAAAATTGTTGTAGACCTCTTCCGTGTATGTATTTTAAGGCTGTGTATTTATGAATAGATTCTCTTTTTTCCCTGTCACCAATTTTATTTACATAGTCAGAATAATCTTTTACAGCATCAAAAATCATCATATACAATGCTTCTGAACTGACAAAGGCTTTGAACCATTTTTGATTTATTTTTGCGACTATTTCAGTTTCTTCACATCTGAATAATAATGAATTTTCGTACATTATATTTTTTGCATTATCCACGAGTTGATTTGAAGTATCGTTAATCATCTCTAGTAATAATTCCGAAAAATCTGCCTTCTCATATTTTTCATGAAATTCATCAATTTCAGATTGGTTCTTTAATTCTTTGACATGTTCTAAGAGGATTTCATTTAGTGTATCAGTAAAAAACTGCTCAAATTTATCAGCCATTGTTTCTCCTTTTTTTAATTTTTTATATCTAAATTATGCCGATATTCTTGTAACTTCCCATTAAAAAAATTAGATACTTTAATTTCATGTTTGGCGATCTCATACATTCGTTCATCGTTATTTATAATTTGTAGGTTTTGAATAAATTCTATATCCATAGGAGATAAATTTTCTCTTAAATATCTATTAAATTCCTCTTTTTCATACTCATTATCAAAAATTAAAATCACCTCTAAAAATCTTCTGTTTGATATCCCAGCCTCATGGTTATCTGAATCAAATAAAAATTTATGTATATCCCAATCAATGGAATCACGAGTATAATAGTTATATGATAAGAAATTTGGTGCTGAATGTTGCTCAATGTCCAAGTCTAGGACTTCTAAATTTGGAGTGGAGGTTATATACCTTCCTGAATCCATAACAACCATATCGCTTTCGTATAATATAGTTTGGTGATATCTAAATTGATAGTCTTTAAAATAATGGCTTTGATTCATTTGTGTATAAGCATAGAAAACATTCCTTCTTCTATCTTCGGAATTATTAACTTCTACAAATGTAAATTCAGGATGCGGCTTATAATATCTTCCATTTGAATTTTTTTCCCACAAATGTTTATCTTTTATAAAATTTCTCAATTTATCAAAAGGCGAAAGGTCTAATCCAAAACGTCTTCGCCACAGATGTTCAATTTCATATATAGAAGCTATACTGTCTATTGGAGTATTACTATCTTGTCGTCTTGTATATATAACTCCTGGTAAAATTTTTGTTTTATCACGAACAAATTGTTCTTCAAGATAATAAGGAACTTGATTTGAGTTAAATATTATTAAAACATCAATTTCTTTATCACAATATAATATAGTTTCTAATTTAACGAACGGGGGAATTCTACCTGCAAACTTTTGGTTTCTAAGCAAATCAATAATATCTGCCTGATTCTTTCTATTCTCATCCCCTGCTATGCCTTTTACTTCTCCATTATCAGAAACACCAAAAATTAAATATGCGTCTTTATTGTCAAGATTATTAGCTAAACAAATAATGTCATGAATAAATTTCGCGTTGTTAGAATGATACTTTTCTTTATAATCCCAGTAGCTTCCTTCTCGCTTCATTTCAATCAAAGAAAATATCTTATTATTTAAGTTGCTCATTTCATACCTCATAACATAACACTATGTATTATTTATTATACCATCAACAAAATAAAAATCTATATCTTGTGTTCAGTAGGGACATAAATAAGTTGCAAAAAAATGTACAATTGAACCACCACTTCTTCCGCTGTTACTTGAGTAAAAAATATACAAATCAATTTCTTCTATTAGATGATATTATATACTAGAAAACATACAAAACACCACTCCAGAATAATGTACAAAACAAAAATAAAGTACACTTTTTAAATAATGTACTTTATGCTTCTAATTCAGTTATATCAATGGTTTAAGTCTTGTTTAGTCAATTGTACATAAACTTTTAGTTTTAAAGACCTGGTTCCACAATCATAAGAAACAGGTCTTTTGTGTGTATGTAATCCGGCAATATGTTTATATTTTAATTTCTCTAAAATATTGCAATTGCCATTTTTGTGTTGCTCGAGCTGTTGTATTTAAATTTGAGCACCAAGGAGGATAAAATCGCATAGACATTTTTCCATTGCTATCTTTTGTCGACAGAATGTTTTTACGAATAGCCACCTCGTTTGGAATAATGAATAGTCCCCTCTTATCATTATCAATGATAACGATTATAAGTTCATTTCCTAAGTCCTCATTGGTATAAGGAATGTTCTTGTTGTTTTGGTCTTTTTTCCAAAAAACTGTAAAATATCCTTCTTTTTTTGGTGTTCTTTTTGCCAAGCGGCATCTTTTATACCCTTGCTCTTCCTTTATATTGATAAGAATACCTTCGTATTTTTCATTGTATTTTTCTTCAATGAAATCAAAATCACCATAAAAATTATATAAAACATCAAGTATTTTCATTATGATGTATGTCCTCCTTAGCAAATAACTTTTCCAAAGAATAATACTGTTTCCAACAAAATCAGCTACCGACTATGCACATCTTTTTTATGTACTACCATATAGCAGGATACCAAGATGATGAAGATTCTAATCAGGTAGGTTTCGTATCGATCAGTGTCTATGGTTAGCTGAGACAAGACGTTAATGATCGAATGTGTCATAACGCAAATCCAGAGATTCTTTGTTTTGTTATAAAGAGCTGAGAGTATGAAAGAATTCGTCAGCAATCCAAATAAAAACGGGAGAATGAACCATCAATGTAAAAGAACAACAGATGCCAAATCGCCCAGCTGAAAAAGGTTAGGATTGTTGAGTAAAAATATGGCAACTTTTCTTGTAAAATTGGTTGAAAAACATATCGCCATCCAATCTCTTCTATACCGCCAAAGACAATAAATTTGAAGAATATCAAAAATGGGAGATACCAGCTAAATTCTATCATTTTCCCACCAAACATTAGAAAAGAAAAATCAAGGATAATTAGGGAAAAAGATAATAAATAGTGTTTATAACTGGTATGAATGTTAAAAAAATCGTTTACAATCTTCTTAAAATGAATATGAAAATAGTGATTTGCAACAATGATTCCCCAAAGAGCTGAAGAAATGCCACCTAGAAAGATTCCTAAAATAGATAATAGATTGGACTGAACAGAAAAATGATTCAAGAGAAAGAAAAGGAGACAAACTGATACTATTTGGCTAAATGTGCCTAGCAAATATACCGCAATTGCCTTATTTCTTTTCATTGAGAATCCTTTCAATAATATTTTACGTAAAATAAATTATGTAAATAGAACTTACAGCAACAAATCTTTGACTTTTCCAATTTCACTTTTTGGAATCACTAGGTGAATCATATCACCCAGATACATTCTAGTTGAGCCGTTAACTGTTTGGCTCTTGCCATTATGGACTTGGGTGGTAATGAGTACGTTATGTGGCAAGTTGAGTTCGTGAACCTGTTTTCCAGCGATTTTATCTGATACAGGGATTTCAATAAGAGTGACTTCTCCTTCGTCTGTTGCTTCTTCTGGTAGCATTTTTTCTAGCATGGCCTCATAGACTGGTGCTCCCTTGAGCAGATCCATGACGATGTAAGCCACCAAGGTCACTAAGCCCAGTGGCATGAGGTTGCGAATGTCCCCTACCATCTCAGTAACAAGTATCATAGCAGTTAAGGGTGCCTTGGATATTGCCCCAAAGTAGCCACTCATTCCCAGAATGACAAATATAGGGAATTGCTCCTGACTGACAAGCCCAAGGTTGACACAAATGACACCGACTAGGGCACCAAGTAAGGAACCAAGCGCCAGAATGGGAAGGAAAATTCCTCCTGGAAGGCCACTTCCATAACTAATCATGCTCCAAATAAACCGGATCAAAAAGTATGCTAATAGAACCTGAAAACTAAAATCTTGCTCAGTCAAAGAAAGAACGACCTGATTTCCACCACCAAGGATTTGTGGCAAGAAAATCCCGACTGGTATGATAAGGATAAAGGCTAGGATTGGATAATAAGCTTTATCCAAATGGATTTTTTGACCAATCCAGTCATAAATTCGACCAACATTGAGTACAGCTTTCTCATAGAGAAAACCAGAAAGTCCGAGAAAAACTCCCATAAGGAGGTAAATCCAATACTGGTCTAGGGTCATGAGAGGAATGTTGTCTGGCATATCCAGTACGGGTGTTAGGCCAAATATGAGTAGAGAAACAAAGTTTGCTACGAGACTGGCTGCTAGAGTTGAGACCCAGAAAAAGCGGGAAAAATGGTGATAGACTTCTTCTACAACAAAGAGGAGACCTGCAATTGGTGCGTTAAAGGCAGCTGCTAAACCTGCAGCAGCTCCACTGGCAATCAGGGAACGTTCCTCTACTGGGCTAGATTTTAGCCACTTGGCGATGCCTTTGCCACCAACTGCTCCAAGTTGAATACTTGGCCCTTCCCGACCTAGCATAAGGCCACTGGCAATAGCAAGAATCCCTAATACATATTTCTTCCAGAGGACACTCCACCAGTTAAGAGTCATGAGTCCCTTTAGTTCGGCTTCGACTTGAGGAATTCCTGAACCCTTGATATCTTTTTCTGACCGAGTTAGTTTCGCACTAAGCCAGCAAACGAATACATAAAATAGACCAATGATAAAAAGATTGCGCACTAGGTGCGCTTGATCTTGATAGAGTCCTTGTAGCAGGTGGAAGCCCTTTTCGATTAAGAAACGAAAAGATCCGACGATTAGCCCGACGACGAGGCCAACAATAATTCCTCGGCCAACTTGGGATAATATGGTGCTTGAGGCAAAGGCAAATTCTTTCTTGGAACTGAGTGTTTCTGACTGTTCCTCCATAATCATTTCCTCTTACTTGTCTTTCTTAGTTGAAACCAGTGTTTTGACTGGTTCAAAACTGGTTCGGTGAATTGGGGTGACACCTAATTTTTCCAGTCCTTCTAGGTGTTTAGCTGTTCCATAGCCTGCATTAGTCGTGAAATCATAGCCAGGATATTGGTTGTCATATTCCTTCATCAATTCATCCCGTGTCACCTTGGCCACTATAGATGCAGCTGCGATTGAGAGGGAGTTAGCATCTCCTTTGATAATGGAGGTTTGTGAAATTGGTAACTCCAGTTTCATGGCATCTATCAAGAGGTGCTCAGGTTGCGGATTGAGCTGGGAGATTGCTTCTTTCATGGCTAGTTTGGTTGCTTCATAGATATTGACTTGGTCAATGACTTGATTGTCCATGATTCCAATGCCGATTGCCAAAGCTTGGTCTTGAACGGCTTGATAAATTTCCAGATGTTTCTTTTTGGGGATCTTTTTGCTATCGTTGAGGCCTTTAATCTTACAATTTTTAGGTAAAATAACAGCTGCAGCGACTACGGGTCCAGCCAGAGGACCACGGCCGACCTCATCAACACCTGCTATTAAGGTCACTCCTTGCTTGTAAAGCTCTTTTTCATAGGAAAGCATGGATTCCAAACGAAGGTCCTCATCCAGTTCAGCCTGTATAGCTTTTTTACGTTTGTTGATTTCCTTTTGAACTCCAGAACGACTATCCTTTTCCAGTTCAAGAAAAAGGGGATTGTCTAATTCTTTGACAGTGGCAAGAAGTTCTTTGATTTCTTTAATCGTCGTCATCGATGTCGTCCAATGTATCTAAGGTGTAGTTACCGAGTTTTCCATCACGGACTTCCTTGACGAAGAGGCTGTAAAAGCGGTCGTAATCATCTCGGAAACCGAGAGCACGGGTCATATCCATGATGATAACAGGTGCTTCTTCTTCTATTTTCATTTGTTTGAAGCGTTCAGCTAGCTTTTCTGGATAATGTTTTTTGAAATAATCAAGACCAAAAATGGTCACTTCATCCATTGGGAGTAGTTGATCTTTAATGGCTCCTGTTAGGGCTAGTTTCAAAGCTACGGTTTCGTCTTCGAACTTAGGCCAGAGAATCCCTGGTGTGTCTAAAATTTCAAGGTCTTTGTTGGTTTTGAGCCACTGTTGCCCCTTGGTAACACCTGGTTTATTGCCGACAACCGCAATCTTTTTCCCAGCCAAACGGTTCATGAGAGTTGACTTACCAGCGTTTGGAATTCCGATAATCATGGTCCGCAAGGTTTCGATCTTGATACCGCGTTCTTTCTGGCGTGCAATCTTATCAGCCATGAGCTTTTTAGCAGCATCAGTCACAACTTTTACAGTTACTTGCTCTTTGGAGTTGATTGCCAGAGTTTGAATCCCTTGTAATTCAAAGTACTGACGCCATTCTTTGGTCATTGCGGGGTCAGCAAGATCTGCCTTATTCAAAATCAAAAGCTTAGGTTTATCACCCACAATCTTGGTTAACATAGGATTTTGACTAGATAAAGGTAAGCGAGCATCCACCAAAATCGTCACAAAATCAACAAACTTTAAATTCTCCTGAACTTGCCGCCGAGCCTTAGACATGTGGCCCGGAAACCATTGAATAGTAGCCATAATATTTTCCCCTTCCGACTAAAAAAAACGTAGTAAAAACGTTTTCTTTCTTACTACCTATTCTATCATAAATGAGGAACTTTTGCACAGGCTTTGACCATAATAAATGACAAATAGTATAGGTACGAAACATCCTTGATACCAGTCAGGATTTACTTGACTTTTTTTGTTAACAGGTATATACTTAGTGTATACTAATTCATGGAGGTAGAGCAATGAATACAGTAAAGACTCGGAAGGTAGGGAATTCTCTCACTGTGACCATTCCTAAAAATTTAGGTATGACAGAAGGTCAAGAAATGGTTGTCTACAAAGGGATTGACGGAGTCATTGTCTTAGCTCCAAAACTGAAAGATCCTTTTGATGGGATTACTGATTTGAGAATGACAAATGATTTTGAAGGGGTAAGATCACTTGATAGCGAAATCTGAGTATATTCCTGAAAAGCAGGATATCATTTGGCTGGACTTTGATCCATCAGTCGGTCGGGAGATTCAGAAAAGGCGACCTGCCTTGGTAGTTTCTAGGAGAGAATATGCTTTGCAAACTGGTTTTGTGGCTGTCTGTCCTATCACTCATGGCCAACATCGTTTGGCAGAAAAAGGTTTGCTCGTTCCTGTCTCGTCGGACAAGGTAGATGGTGCTGTCAATCCATTTCAACTCTATACCTTTGATTTTCGGATGCGTAATGCTCAAAAAATAACGAGAATGGACACACAATGTTTTCAGAAAGTCGTCCAACTTTACCAGTACATCTTTGGAGATACTTAAATCCTACCATGCATAGACAAGGTAGGATTTTTTCTATATGAGTAACCTATCTAAAAACGGATGAAGACAATTGAGGAGAATCCCTCTAGTCCAACTTTCTTGTGCAGATGATAGATGTTCTACCTGAAGGCATTCTTTTAGAAAATCGCGGACTTGTTCTGGTGCAATTTCAAACTCAAAGGCTTTCATCTTGTAGAAAAAATCGATGAGATGCTCAGATAAGTAATCATCTGAAAAGGGTACTTCTCCACTTTTTCGATATTCTAATAGGAGCCGAGAAAACCTGGCTTTTTCATCTGGTAAATTACGAAAATAAGAATTTATTAGCAAAATTTGTTTTTGCTTTCGTTCAATCGGATCTTGATTTGCAATTCGCTGATCCTTTTCCAGCTCCTTCTGGTTTTGCTTAGCCTTGATAGCCCGTTCGTCTCTATTTTTTCCAAAGAGGATTTTCTCCCATTTTCGTTCTTCTTGGGTGAGGGGTTCTGTAAAGCCAAAATAATCTTGGTAGGCACGCTCTGCCGGCCCCATGGCAAGAATGAGGTTGTCAGCGTATTGCTTGGCGATTTTATCTCTTTTCTTGCGTTCCTTCTCTGCCTGAATCCGTAAATGCTGCTCGTAGTCAATTTTCTCCTTGCCTAGTTTGACAAGGTAGAGTTGGTCATCGGTCTTACCAAGTAGAAAAGGTTTGATACACTTTTCCAGCACTTCTTCCATACGAGCCTTCTTATTTGGATCTGCCTTGGTCCAACTTCCGCCCTGAAAGACCTCTAGGAAGAGCTGATAGTCTCTCTCAGGAGCAAAATGATTGCCACGATTGGCTTTGAAAACACCTTTCTCCCAAAACCATTTTAGAAGTCGCTCGTCAAAATCGCTTTTATTAACCTTGATTTTTTCCTTTTTCTGAGCTTTTCTGGTTAGGTTTTCAACTTTTCTGAGTAGTTTTTCTTCCTCTTCTAGTTGGCGATCGAGGCTAATACGATGAAAATGGCGAACACAGTCGCTTCCTATAGGGAAGAGACGTTGGCCTGTAACTCCGTTAAAGAGTTCGTGGGCGTATTTTATGGCGTTCCCACAAACACAATTACTACGGCCAATACCATTAAAAATCAAGGAAACTTCATTCCATTCCTTGGTAGCTTGATCCCAAGTATCGGCTTTTGAAGCCTGTAAAACCGCATCGTGCAGGGATTTTCTAACTGGAAGTGTCATGAGGTCTCCTTTCTAGTTTATACTTTTACAACTTGAACCTCATCTTTACCGAGTAAAATCAAGTATTTTTCAATGTTTTCAATCGAATAGGCTCTAGATAAAGCCTCTCCATATAGGGCTAACTGACCGCGATAGCGGTCTATGAGTTGACTTGGTTCATCGTAACGGTCTGTCTTATAGTCGAAAAGAATAATTCTGTCCTCGTAAAGCAGATAGCCGTCCAAGATCCCACGAACAACAAAGTCTTCCTGACTCTTTTGGTCCCGCTTGAGCATAGAGAAAGGTTGCTCGCGGTAGAGATGGTCAGTGTTGGTAAGAATCTCCTGACCAAGTGCTGTATCAAAGAATGCGAGAATTTTAGAAAGATTGATCTTGTCTCTTACAGCTGGACTAGTCTGAACTTGTTTAAGAGTATCTTTCAGGCTAGCAAGTGTTGGTTGCTGACTAAGGTCAATTCTTTGCATCAGTTCGTGGGTTGCACTACCAATCTCAGCTCCAGTTACCTTTTCTTTAGTTGAAAAATCTGGTAAATCAAATCTGATTTGCTTTTCCGGTGATTGAGTTTGGTTAGCAATTTCTACCCCTTCCATATCCATAACGGGTTCGTAGAATTTCTTGATTTGGCTTGGGGTTTGAACACTTGGTAGTTCAATGGCTGCGCGGTGGAGAGTATTATAAACTTCCACCTCTTTCAGCATTTCCAAAGCTTCTTTGATGGTCTCTGACTGACGGTTGTCTGCTTGAGAACTATCTTGTAGAGGGTTCTTGTTTTCCAATTCTCCGATAGCTTCTCTAGTCAACTGGTCTTCACCAACAAAACGATAGCTAAAGTTGAGATTGTCCTTGGTAAATACTTTACTGATAGCCCAAACCCAATCTTGGAAATTTCTTGCTTGCAGTCTGGTATTGCTATCTAATTTTCCGTTATTTGCTGCTGGGTATTCCTTGGCTTCTAGCTTTTCACGAGACCCCTTACCGACAAGATAAAGTTTTCTCTCCGCCCTCGTCATGGCAACATACAGCAGACGCATCTGCTCTGAATAGCTAGCCAGTTGCAATTCTTCTTCATTCTGGGTATAGGTAAGGCTGGGAATGGAGAGTTTAATGGTTTTAGGATAGTGTGCTTCCACTGCTCCTGTTTCCACTTTGGCAATGTATTTGACACCAAGCCCATTTTGACGGCTGAGAATGACGTCTGACATTGAGTCTTGCTTGTTGAAGTCCTGATCCATATTGAGGATAAAGACATAGGGGAACTCCAGCCCTTTGCTCTTGTGAATGGTCATGAGTTCTACGGCATCTTTAGGCGGCGCGACGGCTACGCTTGCGAGGTCATGCTGAGCTTCCAAAACCTGATCAATCATACGGATAAAACGCGACAAGCCCTTGAAATTACTCTTTTCAAACTGGTCAGCTCGCAGAGCTAGGGCATAGAGATTAGCCTGCCTAGCAGGTCCGTTCGGCAAAGCCCCAACATAGTCATAATAAAAACGGTCGTTGTAAATCTTCCAAATCAAGTCATAGAGAGAATGAGTTTTGGCATACAAGCGCCAAGAATCCAAAATATCCAAGAATTGATTGAGTTTTTCAGCTAGAGCTGTATAAATCAAGTTTTTCTTACTTGTTGCCTGTTTTTGAGCATTGACCAGTTTCTCATAGAGATTTTCTTGGACCTTATCTTCTATTTTCTGAAGGGACAAGCGTGCCAACTCGTCCTCATCGAAACTAAACATAGGAGACTTCATCAGAGCTACCAAGGCATAGTCTTGCAGGGGATTGTGAATGACGCGCAGGGTGTCCAGCATGACTTGTACTTCTAGGGATTGGAGGTAGTTGTTTTGCTCACCGTCGGTTTTAACTGGAATTCCGTACTCAGACAGGGCAAGTAGAATCTGGTCATTTCGACTGCGACTGGAAGTCAAAAGGGCAATTTCCTTAAAGGCTACACCTTTCTCTTGATGGAGCTTCAAGATTTCCTTGATGACCAGACGCATTTCCCCAGTTAGTTTCGATTCTGTTTGGCTCTCTTCCTCCTCTTGCCCACTATCGTCCTTATCGTAGAGGAGAAATTCTGCCTTGTTGTCTGGATTAGGAGCCAGCTTGGTATTAGCAAAAACAAGCTGGTGCATGCTATCATAGTTGATTTCGCCGACCTCTTGGTCCATAAGGCGTCCAAAAACATCATTGGTTGCTGATAGCACTTCTGAACTGCTACGGAAATTTTCCTTGAGGAGTATCAACTTACCCTCTTTAGGATTTTGCGCATAGCGTTGAAATTTTTCATTGAAAATTTGGGGATCTGCCTGACGGAAACGGTAGATAGACTGCTTGATATCTCCCACCATAAAGCGATTGTGACCATTCGACAGCAATTCCAGCATCCGTTCTTGAATGTGGTTAGTATCCTGATACTCATCGACCATGACTTCGTGGAATCGTTCCTGATAAGCCTCGCGGACTTGTGGGAAATTCTCTAAAATCTCAATGGTGTAATGACTAATATCAGCGAATTCAAAGGCATTTTCCTGGTGTTTGCGTTCACGATAAGCCTCCACAAAATCACTCATAAAGGTTTGGAAAGTTTTAGCTAGCTCCCAAGTATCTTCATGATAACGCTCTTGATACTCGAGAATCGTTATCTGATCTGCTAGTTGTCCAAGTTTTGCAAACTGGGACTTTCTCTCCTCATTGTAGGCATCAGCCAGTGGCTTTAAATCGGCCTTACGACTGGAATTAGCTAGAGCCCGACCATTTTTTTCCTTCGAGATGGCGACAACACGCGCAAGCACTGCTTGATAAGCCTGGTTATCGGACTCTTGATTTAAGGAGCTAATTTCATCCAGAACCAGCTGCACATTTTCTAAATAGGTAGCTTTGGGAAACTCCTTGGCATCATTATCCAGATGATAACGGAAGAAACTTTCCAAGTCCCAAAGCGCCTGCTTGATTTGCTCAGTTAGTTTGTCTTTTTCATTTGCAAAGTCAGCTTCTTCAAACCCTTTGAGAAAAGACTCGTTCAGCCATTTTTGGGGGCTACTGGTGGATTGAAGAAAATCATAGATTTTGTAGACTTGCTGGCGCAGACCACGTTCATCCTTGCCACGCCCAGCAAAGTTCTTCACCAAACGACTAAATTTCTCTTTATTCTCACCTTGGTAATGGTCTTCAAAAACCTGATGAAAAACTTCGTTTTTGAGGATTAACTGTTCACTTTCATTTTGTAGAATACGAAAATTTGGTGCGATATCAATCAGATAGCCATGCTTGCCAAGGAATTTTTGCGTGAAGGAGTCCATGGTTCCGATGGCAGCGTTTGGCAGGTCTGCCAACTGGCGTCCCAAGTGTTGTTTGAGATCGACATCATCGGTTTCTTGGATTTGTTGGCCGATTTTTTTCTCCAAGCGCTCCTTGAGTTCATTAGCAGCCTTGACGGTAAAGGTCGAGATAAAGAGTTGGCTGATTTCCACACCACGCGCTAACTGATCCAGAATACGCTCTGCCATGACAAAGGTCTTCCCTGAACCAGCAGACGCTGAAACTAGGATATTTTGCCCTGCCGTATAAATGGCTTCGATTTGCTCGGCAGTTTTCTTTTGTTCCTTGCTCGAATTCGCTTCTGCTTCTTGCAGTTTTTGAATCTCTTCCTCAGTTAAAAAGGAAATGGGCTTCATCGATTCAACTCCTCTCTCATTTTCTCAAACCAAGCTTGCTTGAGTTTTTCTCCGACCAGACGTTTGCCGTCAGACAACTCTAATTTCTCAAGGAAACGGGCTTGTCCCAAGTGGTAATTGGCTTCAAAACCTGTAATGGCTTGATGTTGCTGAACGTACGGGGCAATGCTTCTGCCATTCTCTGTGTATGGATTAATGGCAAACTGGCCTTCTAGAATCTTCTCAGCCGCCTTCTTGTAAAGATGGGCATTGTAGTCCAATAAGAGCTGGAATTCCTCGTCTGTCAACTGATTAGCCTTGTTTTTGTTGTAAAATTCGCCCAAATGACTACTTTCTTTTTCTAAAAAGAGTCCTTGGTATTTCATTGACTTGCTGGCTTCAGCTACTGCTCCAGCCAAACTCTTAACAGCTAATAAAGATTGGACAGGCTCAGCCATTTCTAAGTACATAGCGCCGAAAAAGTTCTGCTCCCCTTCACTTTTTAGGGCAGCAAGATAGGTAGGCAGTTGGGAATTGAGGCCATTAAAGAAATTCGGAAACTGGAATTGGGTCAAACTAGACTTATAGTCCACCACTCCTAGCGCTCCATCAGCTTTCAGGCGGTCAATACGGTCAACCTTGCCTCGCACATGGACACTGTGACCATTGTCCAATTGAATAAAGGCCTGATCTTTGCCACCAAATGTTGCTTCCTCTTGAATGGTTTCAATGGCTGGATTATGACGTAGGATGTGGCCCGTAGTTCGCGCAACATCAAGTAGAATTTCTTTTGTAAACTGGGCTTCCAAACTTTCCTGATAAATAGCCTCAAATTCCCGTTCTTGGCTGGTTTCTTGAATAGCTTGTTCCAAGCGTTGGTCAAAGGAATTTTCAGCAGGTAGTTTCAAGGCACGTTCAAAAATACGATGCAAGAAATTCCCATGACTGCGAGCATCAGGACGAAGGCGCAATTCTTCCTGCAAACCTAAGACATAACGGAGGAAATAACTATATTCATTGCGGTAAAACTCCGTCAAACCAGACGTAGACAGGTAAAACTCTTTGTCAGCTGGATAGAGAGCCTGCAAGGTCTCTTTCTCTAATGGCTTGCTGCTTGGACTGGTTGGGAGAGCAGGATTTGCAAGACCTTTTTGATCAAGTTTTTTACCCATCACACGCGCCAGAACCTTGACAAAGGTGACATCTTGCTCATTTTCACTAGATGTAGCTTGTTGATGATAGGCAACCAGACTAGACAAAAGGCTGTGATATGAACCCATATCATCCTTAGACAGACTTTTTTGATGAATCTTCTTCTCTATTCGGCTAAATCCAAAACTCACCAGTTCCTGAAGATAGGCCGATTCCTTGCTCTCATTTTCATTGAGGAGACTTGGAGAGGATAACACCAACTGCTTACGGGCAGCATTGACTAAGGAAAGCATGGTATAGCGATTTTTCTTGAGATTTTCACTACTTGCAATCAGTAATTGCGCTCCCTCTTCAGTCGCTTGGTTTAGGCTTTGTCTTTCTTCGTCTGTTAACAGACTGGTGTTTTGCGCGATTTTTGGCAAATGATCCTGAGTCAGCCCGATGGCGTAGACAAAATCAGCTGTCAGAGGTGCAATCAGATCGTAACTCTGCACCCGAACGGTGTCCACTGTTGCTGGTATGGTGCGATACTGAGACAAACTCATCCCAGAATTAAGCAAGGCCAGGAAGTCCTCCAGGCTAACTTGTGAACCAGCAAAAACGGTCGCAAATTGTTCTAAAACATGGCAGAAAGCCTTCCAAACTTCGGCTTGTCTTTCCTGTTCTAGAGTTTCCATAGTAGCTGTCAATTCTTGCATCTGCTTGCTTAAGGTAGCATTTTTTAGAAAAGTATTCCACTTTTGCAAGAGATTTTCAGTCTTTTGCTTCCGACTGGCAAATAAGGTTTCAAGTGGCGCCAAAACGCGCAGACGAATAGCGTTCAAACGTTCCAAATCGAATTTTCCGTGGTGGGATTTGGTAAAGGTCTGCTGAAAAGAAGGCAAGCCATTGATGCCAAGATAGCGGAGATATTGTTCAAAAGTATCAATATCAGCCTGACTAAGGTCAGTATACAGACCAGTTCTGAGGAGATTAATCAAATCCTCCTGACGAAAACGGTAGCGTTTCAAACGCAAAATAGATTCGACATACTGGGTTAAGGGATGATGGGCCATGGATTCACTTCTACCAAGATAGAATGGAATCTGGTACTGGTCAAAAATAGTTTTCAGTGATAACTGATAAGAAGCCACATCTCCTAACAGAATGCGAAAATGCTTGTAACTCAAGTCTGGATTGTCATGTAATTCCTGACGGATGCTACGAGCTACCAACTCCAACTCCTCTTTTTGCGTCAAGCAAGACCAGATTTGTAGATGTTCACGATCTTTCTCATCTATATCCAAGGTGAGTTCTGAAAAGTCATAAGAAGACTCCAGCAAACGAGAGGCCTTGTCAAAACTATCTATCTTCTCATGAGTCTGAGAACGATCCTGAGCAGGTGTTTGGTATTTTGCCCCCAAATGATGAAGAAATTCCACACTGGCTTGGTAGAAATTCCCTTCAGTGAACGGACTGCTATAAGCCTTCTTGCTTGCATAAGCCCCAATAACAATCTCGGCACCTTTTCGATGGAGCAGATCCACTACACGCTCTTCCTCGGCAGAAAAACGGGTAAAGCCATCAATAACCAAGGCAATCTGACTAAAATCACTACTTACCTTGCCATTTTCAATAGCCTCAATCAAATGGGATAACTGACTTCCCTGAGCCAACTGACCTTGATTGAGATAGGCTGTTACTTTCTCAAAAATCAAGAGTAAATCTGCTCGTTTATCCTCATCCGTCAAACTTTCCAAGTCCAAAAAGCTCATCTGAGCAGTCGTCATCTCATGATAAAGTTCAACCAACTGCTGGATAAATTGAGGATCCTGCTTAATCGCACCATAAACACGTAAATCCTTGGGATCGAGTTCCGCAAGGCACTTATAAAAAGCCATCCCAAGACCGATGTCATCTAGACTGGTCTTGACAGGCAAATCATTTAAAACCAGGTAACGAGCCATCTGAGCAAAACGCGTAACGGTAATCGCAAAAGAAGCCTGCTGGGACAAGCATTCCAGCACGGCGCGTTCTTTTTCAAATGAAAGAGAGTTGGGGGCGATGTAGAAGACCCGCTTGCCCACAGCAACTAGCTCTTCTGCCTCTCTCGTTAAAATTTCAGTCAAAGAAGTCCGAATATCAGTATAAAGTAATTTCATCTCAGCCTCGTTTGGTTTATCAAAGTTTCTTATTCTATTATAGCAAAGTTCGTTTCACAGTCCAAATCCAAAATTCTAGTTGACAATCATTTAATTTGCAAATCAATCATCCTTCATCATCCACTTTCATATGCTGAAAGATATAGAGGAAAAAGTCTTTGGAAACTTCAAAATGTCCATAACGAAGTCGAGAAGTATAGTCTTTCCATTCAGGATGTTGTCTGGCTATTTCTATGGAACAATCTTTGACTGGTATATAATACTCGACATTTCGTCTAAAGGGAAAGAATCCTTCAAACTGCTCTACTTGATAGGCTTTGTCATCTATAATTTTACCTACGGCTACAAAAGCCTGTAACTTATCTTGACCATTTATATCGTATTTTGGGCTATAGTATAAAAGATAGTCACCTTTTTTCATACGGTTTAAGGGGCCGCCCTTTCCATGACAGACCTGGCAAAAATTCCCTTCAACTCCTCTTAAAACATGGTTCTTCGAAACAACTCCGACCCAATATCTAGGCATTTTTATCCTCCAACTCTACTAACATGCGATTAAAACTTTCTCTATCTTCAGAAAGTTTATCAAAAAATTCTTCATCAACCCCTTCTACTAAAGGTAAAGCTTGATTGACCTTCTCCGCGCCAGACTTCGTCACTGAGACAAGTTTTGCCCGACTATCCTTTGGGTGTTGATCGCGTCTAATGTAGTCTTTCTTCTCCAGTAGTCTAACAATCTGGGAAACCGTCATGACATCCATACCAGTGAACCGAGCGATATCAACTTGCGTTACATATTCCTCTCTATTAGACAGAAACAAAAGCGAAGTCAAAATGATAAATTGGGGCAAAGTGATGCCAACTGATTTCAAGACTCTTTTTAAGTTGCTTTCCCACTTGTTGTAGACTTTGATGAAAAGAAGACCTGTAGACTCTGTTTCATCATTTTTGTAAATTGAATTAAAGTGATACTTTGACATTATTTCTCCTTGAATATTAAGTATACATATTATATAAGATTTTATTTTCTTTTTCAAGAAAAGGAAAGCCGAATTTTACAATTCTGTCAGACATTTTATAGTCTATATGCTATAATAAAAGCAAAACACCTAGAAAAGGAAGTCTTATGATTAAACTACTAGCCTTGGATATGGACGGAACCCTCCTTAACGAAGTCAAAGAAATCCCGCAAGCCCACATCACTGCCATTCACCAAGCCATTGAAAAAGGTGTCAAACTGGTTCTCTGTACAGGTCGCCCGCTTTTCGGTGTCCTCCCCTACTATAAAAAACTAGGACTTGACCTCCAGAACGAGTACGTCATAGTCAATAACGGTTGTTCAACCCATCAGACCAGTGACTGGAGTCTAGTGGACTGGCAAGAACTCAGTCCAGCTGACATCGAATACCTCTATGACCTAGCAGAAAAAAGCGACGTTCAGTTAACTCTTTTTGATGAGAAACATTATTTTGTCCTCGGTGGCAAGCCTAATCAAATCGTTCAAAATGATGCCAAGCTAGTCTTTTCAGACCTGACTGAAATCTCCCTTGAGGACGCGACTAGTGGCAAGTATCGGATGTTCCAAGGCATGTTTTTAGGAACAAAAGAGCAAACAGACGATTTTGAGCAGCGGTTTGCTGAGGAGCTCTGCCAACGATTTAGCGGCGTTCGTTCGCAGCCTGTCATTTACGAAGCAATGCCCCTTGGAACGACCAAGGCTACTGCTCTTTCTAGACTAGCTGCGATTTTGAAGATCGCGCCCTCAGAAATTATGGCCATGGGCGATGCCAATAACGATATCGAAATGCTTCAGTTTGCAGGACTTGGCATTGCAATGGGAAATGCCAGCGACCATGTCAAATCCCTTGCTAATGACGTTACAGCTAGCAATGAAGAAGAAGGCGTTGCGCGTGCGATTGAGAAGTATATTTTATAAAAAGAAAAGCAAATAGACAGAAATCACTGCTATTTGCTTTTTTACTACTTAACTAAATAAGCAATCAGGGTTATAATCCATAAATGAGCTGGGTAGAAAATATAAAAGAAATATTTACTCCAACTGGTTTCCGTTCCTCGCTGTCCATTATACAAGGCCATAAAAGGAAAGACGGTGATAAAGAGCCAGTCAGAATTGAAAAGCATCATTTCCAGTGTTTGGTGCCAAGTGTCGTAAATTTGGATAGAAGTCACTAACAAGAAGGCCCACAGAAAGGCATAGAGGAGATTTCGCAAGCCCTTGCGATTTCGACAAGAGTAACTAATCAAGAGAAATGGTAGCATGGTGATACCACCCTCGGTAAAAAGACAACCGAAAATCAAGAGACCAGCAAGCCCAATCCGACGCCACAACTTCTCCTTTTTATCCAGCTCTTTTCTGGGAAAACCAATCCAAAGCATGGTGACACCAATTGCCAAAGTAAAGAAAACATTATTAGTGACCATTACTCCCTTAGAGGAAAATAGGGCATTGAGTAGGCTATTTCCGGCAAACATGATCAGCGCCCAAGACCAGAGACGGATGAGGTAGTTTTTCAAGTTTCGAGTATAGATAAAACCTTCCATAGCCATATAGGCAAACCAAACTCCCACACAACGGGTCAAGGCGTGAAAGATACCTTCCCACAAAGGAGAAACGATTCCGGTAATATGCGGAATATGGTCTAGAACCATTACTGCCGCCATCAGATACTTCAACTGTGTCGCATTCCATTTTTTCATAATAAACCTCTTTCTTTTTGATTTACATAGAGTATAGCATACATTTCCGCGTATAATCGTACACCTATCTTACATTTAAAAAGCCTATCTTACATTTTTGTAAGACAGGCGTGAATATTAAATGTTTATTATGAAATTTACCTTCTAGTCCGTAATTCGTTGGTACATTTCGGGTCTTCTATCACGAAACAGTCCCCAGTTGAGGCGTTCACTTGCTCCCTTGTCAAGGTCATAGGTCGCTAACAGAACAGCTTCACCTTGTCTTTCAGCTTTCTCTAGAATAGCTCCTGTTTCATCCGTCATAAAGGACGAACCGTAGAAGTCAAGACTGGAACTCTGTCCGCCATTTTCCTCACTAGGAGTGACTTCCTCCAAACCATAACGATTGGCTGCAATGACTGGAACAATATTTGCTGCTGCGTGACCTTGCATAGTACGTTGCCAGTGACCACAACTATCTGTATCCAAAATTGGCTCTGAACCAATAGCTGTTGGGTAAAAAAGCAATTCTGCCCCATTCAATGCAAGACAACGGGCTGTTTCAGGGAACCATTGATCCCAACAGATACCAATCCCAATCTTAGCATAGCGAGTATCCCAGACCTTGAAACCAGTGTTACCAGGCGTGAAATAAAACTTTTCTTGATAATAATGGTCATCTGGTATGTGGGACTTCCGATAAACACCCAGCACTTCTCCATCAGCATCAATGACGGCGATTGAGTTATACAAGACATTGCCATCTTTTTCGTAGAAACTAATCGGTAGAACAACCTGTAGTTCCTTAGCAATCACTTTAAAATGCTGAATGGCTGTATTTTCTGTCACTGACTGGGCATATTGGTAGTAGTCATACTGGCGTTCCTGACAGAAATAGGGGCGTTCAAACAACTCTGGTAAGAGAATGATTTGTGCGCCTTGTTCCGTAGCTTGACGTACTAGACGTTCCGCTGTTTGGATATTTGTTGCTACATCCTTGGCACATTGCATCTGGATCGCTGCAATTCTAACATTTCTCATCTTTTTCTCCTATTCTGGGATTTGTTGGGTGATACAGTGAATATTGCCACCACCTAAGAGAATATCTCTGGCTGGTATTCCTACGACTTTACGGTCTGGAAAACACTTGCTGAGGATATCTAGGGCAACTTGGTCGTTTTTATCTTGAAATTGAGGAACTAAGACAGCCTTGTTGGCAATATAAAAATTGACATAGGAAGCTGCAAGACGTTCACCTGCATAACGCTCTTCTTCCCCTTCTTCATAGATGTAGCCTGGCAAATCTTCTTCGGTTACAACTTGATGAAGCGCTGGGATAGGCAATTTATGAATGGTGAAGGGACACCCTTTTGCATCCGTTTCCTTCTCTAAAAGCTCTAAATCAGCTACTGACATGGCATATTGGGGATCATTTTGATCATCTGTCCAAGCCAAGACAATCTCTGCAGGACCAACGAAGGCTGCAACATTGTCAACGTGTTCATTGGTTTCGTCCTGATAAATACCATAAGGCAGCCAGATAACTTTTTCAGCGCCAAGGCTCTCTAATAAGGTGTTTTCAATTTGCTCTTTAGACAGGTGGGGATTGCGACCAGCGCTTAGTAGGCAACTTTCAGTCACAAGAATGGTTCCTTGACCATCGCTATGGATTGATCCGCCTTCCAGTACAAAAGGTTTGGCATCGTAAACAGGCATTTCCAAGGACTCAGCAAAACGACTAGCTACTTGGTCATCCTCTTCATAATCTTGATAAAGACCGTCGACTGTACCACCCCAGGCATTGAAAGACCAATCGACTGCCAATTTTTCTCTTTTATCATTGACGAGAATGGTCGGACCTGTATCACGCGCCCAGGCATCATTTGTCGGGATATCTAAATAAACAACCTTGTCTCCTAGATAGGACTGGGCTTCATATAGATAATCCTGCTCCACCAAAAGGTAAACCCTTTCCCCTTCTGCTATGGTCTTGATAATCTGGCTAAAAGCTCTTTTAGCAGCCTTTCCTTGGAAGGGCCATGAACCTGGTCGAGTTGGCCAGATCATGAGGGTACCATGGTGTGGTTCATACTCTGCTGGCATACGATAGCCTGCTTTTTTCGGAGTTTCTATCATGATAATCTCCCTTTAAAGTCTTGGTAGTCGAAGGCTTTGACTAGACTACAGTCACCTCTCTCGTCCATGAGATAGAGACTTGGGAGGCCAATACCATTAAAGGTATTATTTTTGACAAAAGAGTAAATAGCCATATCCTCAAAATAAAGTCTATCACCGATTTGGATTGGATTTTCAAAACTATAATCTCCAATCACATCACCCGTCAGACAAGTATTGGAAGAAAGTCTATAGGTATGGGATTTTTCATGAGCTTCAAAGCCATTTCTCAAAGGTGGACGATAGGGCATTTCAAGTACATCTGGCATATGGCAGGTCGCGGAGGCATCTAAAACCAAAATATCCATACCGTTTTCGACAATGTCCAATACTTCAGTTGCTAGATAACCCGCATTGAGCGCAATAGCTTCACCCGGCTCGATATAGACTTCAAGATTGTAAGTTTCTCGGATACGCTTGATTTCTGAAATCAGCAAATCCACATCATAGTCTTCTCTTGTGATGTGGTGTCCGCCGCCCATATTGAGCCATTTGACCTCATGTAAATATGGACCAAACTGAGCTTCGACTGCTTTCAAAGTTGTCTCTAAATCATCCGCCCCTTGCTCACAAAGGGTATGAAAATGAAGCCCATCCACTAAGTCCAGCAAATCACTCGGTATCTTGTCTAAAATCACTCCAAAACGGGAGCCAGGTGCACAAGGATCGTAGAGCGCGTGATCTCCTTGAGTTGAACACTGTGGGTTGAGGCGCAAACCGATACTGATACCAGCCTCTCGGCAACGAGGACCGTGTTTACGCAACTGTCTCTCTGAGTTGAAGACGATATGGTCCGTTATCTCTAGCAATTCCTCCAAGTCTGCATCCTTGAAAGCTGGAGCAAAGACATGGACTTCCCCCGGAAACTCTTCTCTAGCCAGCTTCGCTTCATAGAGACCACTTGCAGTCGTACCTGACAGATACTGGCTAATCATGGGGTAGGTTTTGTAGAGGGAATAAGCCTTCTGGGCAAGCAAAACCTTGCAACCGGCTTCTTCTTGTACATATTGTAAAATGAGACAGTTGGCTTCTAACTTTGCCAAGTCAATGACGTAGGCTGGTGTGGGTACTTGTTCTAGTTTCATTAGTCCACCATTTGTGGGTTTTCTACCACAACCCAAGGCAAACCATACTCATTCAATGCTTCCATGAATGGATCTGGATCCAATTCTTCAAGGTTATAGACTCCAGGTTGTTTCCAAGTACCGTTCATAACCAATTTTGTCCCAATCATGGCTGGAACTCCTGTTGTGTAAGAAATTGCTTGTGAACCAACCTCTGCGTAACATTCCTGATGGTCGCAAACATTGTAGATGTAGATGGTCTTTTCAACACCGTCTTTGACACCTGTAAAGATACAACCGATATTGGTTTTGCCAACAGTGCGAGGGCCAAGGCTTGCAGGGTCTGGAAGCAAGGCTTTTAAGAATTGAATCGGAACGATGTCTTGGCCGTTGAAGTTAATAGCATCTGTACGAAGGAGTCCGACATTTTCCAAGCATTTCATGTGCGTTAGATAAGATTGACCAAAAGTCATAAAGAAACGAATGCGTTTGATTCCTGGAATGTTTTTGGCAAGTGATTCGATTTCTTCATGGTGAAGAAGATACATGTCTTTCTGTCCAACTTGAGGGAAATCATACTCACGTTTGATAGACATAGCTTCAACTTCTACCCATTTTCCATCTTCCCAGTAAGAACCTGGTGCAGAAACCTCGCGAAGATTGATTTCTGGATTGAAGTTAGTTGCAAATGGATAACCGTGGTCACCACCATTACAGTCTAAAATATCGATATAATGGATTTCGTCAAAGTAGTGTTTCAAAGCATAAGCTGAAAAGACGCTGGTTACCCCTGGATCAAAACCAGATCCAAGCAAGGCAGTCAGGCCTGCTTCCTTGAATTTTTCTTGATAAGCCCATTGCCACGAGTAGTCAAAGTAAGCTGTAAAACCAAGTTCCTTACAACGTTTCTCATAAATAGCACGCCATTCAGGGTCTTCTGTGTCTTCAGCCTCGTAGTTGGCAGTATCGATATAGTGGACACCTGTTGCCAAACAAGCATCCATGATGGTCAAGTCTTGGTATGGTAAAGCTACGTTCAAAACGGCTTCTGGCTTGTAGCTTTCAATCAAAGCAATCACTTCTTCAACCTTGTCAGCGTCAAGGGCAGCTGTCTCAATCTTTGTACTTGTTTTGCCTTCTAGTTTAGCTTTCAAGTCATCACATTTTGACTTGGTACGGCTAGCAATCATAATCTCTGTAAAGGTTTCGCTATCTTGGCAAATCTTTGAAATAGCAACTTGGGCAACGCCCCCACATCCAATAACTAATAAACGACTCATTTTTTTCCTTCCTCTTCTTCTAAAATATCCTCAACATACTTAGGCAACATAAAGGCTCCCACATGTAAGTTTGCAGTATAGTATTCTGTGAAAAGCTGGCGTTTTTTCCAGCCCTCCTTGTCAAAATCTTTGACGGGGTGGTATTTTTTCGATGCAAATCCAAACAACCAATAGCCAGCAGGACTGGTTGGGATGTGGGCCTGATAAACCCGGCTGATTGGAAAGGCTTGATTGACCTTGCGGTGCATGCTTCGGCAAGCTGACTCATCCTCGTCAAAGAAGGGACTCCCATGCTGATAGATCATGATGCCGTCTTCTTTCAAGGCTCTGTAACTGTTCCCGTAAAATTCCTTGGTAAAGAGACCTTCCGTATGGCCAAATGGATCCGTCGCATCGTTGATGATAATATCGTAATCATCCTCACAGTTTCTCAAAAAGCGAAGCCCATTTTGGTAGTAAATGGTAACACGAGGATCATCTAGCCCTGCAGCAAAGTCTGGGAAATACTCTCGACAGACCTCAACCAACATCTCATCTGGTTCCACAATATCGATTTGCTCCAGTTCAGGATAGAGGGTTAATACTTGGGCAACACCGCCGTCGCCACCCCCAATAACCAATACTTTCTTTGGGTTGGGATGCACAGCCATGGGTACGTGGACCGTCATTTCATTGTAAACAAAATCATCCGCATCTGAGAACAAGACATGCCCATTTAAAATCAGTATTTTCCCAAAAGCTGGCGTATCCAAGACTTCGATATCCTGCCATTCACTTTTTCCAGCATAGAGTTGCTTGGCAGTTCTCAAGGACAATTTCACATCTGGAGTATGAACTTCAGAAAACCATAAATCCATCTAGTTCTCCTTTCTCTTAATGACGTTGATGTGATTGACCTCTGGATCTTCCGTCCCTTGGAGGGAGCAACCACGTTCTTTGGCAAATTGGACATAGTCTACAATTTCTCGTGTAATGCGTTCACCTGGTGCTAGGATTGGAATCCCTGGAGGATAGCACATGACAAATTCCCCACAGACCTGTCCAACGGATTCATCCAATGTTAAACTTCTTCTCTCTGAATAAAAGGCTTCCTGTGGAGACAGCACCAACTCGGGCTGGATATATTCTCCAGCAATCAAGTCTTTTCCATCTCTTGAGTAGAGTCTCTTGATGTCTGCCAGAGCACCGACTAAGCGCTCGATGTCTTGGATACGGTCGCCAATGGAAATATAAGCCAAGATATTGCCAATATCCCCGAATTCAATCTGAATATCGTATTCGTCTCGTAGGAGGTCATAAACCTCGATACCTGTTAGCCCAATTCCCTGAGTATAAACTGACAGCTTGGTCACGTCAAAATCACAGACCGAAACACCGTCTATGAGCTCTTTTGAGTAGGCATAGTAACCACCGATAGCATTGATTTCACGACGAGCGTATTCGGATAGCTCAATGACTTTCTCAAACGACTCTTTCCCGCGAAGAGCCAGGTTGCGACGTGAAATATCCAGACTAGCCATCAATAAGTAAGAGGCAGATGTAGACTGGGACAGGTTGATAATCTGACGAACGTACTCAGGATTCATCTGCTCCCCGATAAGAAGGATGGAGCTCTGGGTCAAACTCCCACCAGACTTATGCATAGAAACCGCCGCCATATCCGCTCCAGCGTCCATAGCAGATAGTGGCAATTTATCTGTGAAATGTAGATGAGCTCCGTGGGCTTCATCCACTAAAACAAACATGCCAGCTTCATGAGCCATTTCCGTCAATCCCTTGAGATCAGAACAAATTCCATAGTAAGTAGGGTTGTTGATTAGGATAGCCTTGGCATCTGGATGATCCTTTATAGCTTGAGCCACACGGTCATTTTCAAGTCCTAATGCGATGCCGATTTTGGGATCTACACTCATCTCGATATAGATGGGAATGGCACCACATAGAACCAGCGCATTGATAGCAGATTTGTGGACATTACGCGGCAGAATAATCTTATCTCCCGCCTTGCAGGTGGAAAGAATCATGGTTTGAACAGATGAAGTTGTTCCCCCAATCATAAGAAAGGCATGGGCTGCACCAAAAGCATCCGCTGCTAGCTCCTCTGCATCCCGAATGATCGAAATGGGATGACCTAAATTATCTAAGGGTTTCATAGAATTGACATCAATGCCAACACATTTTTCTCCCAACAATTCAACAAGTTCTGGATTTCCCCGTCCGCGTTTGTGACCTGGTACATCAAAGGGAACAATCCGTTTCTTTCTTAGCTTTATCAGACCTTCGTAAATAGGGGCCTGATTTTGATCTAACTTTTTCAAGACATACTCCTTTACCGTATTTTTAGCTCCTCAAAATGATGAGGGCGACCAAAGGTTGACTTATGAAAAAAGAGCAGGTTTTCACCTGCTCTGCAATCTTCTGACGTGTTTATTTTGGTTTCTGTTGAGTATGTCTGTTCCCGATGTTTCCTAACTCTCTAGTAGCAAATATTACGTACTTTATTGATCGTTTCACAAGATGACGTGTGCTTTCACCACACTAAAAATTTATGAATTAGGACAAGCGTCCTAACATCAACTTATAAAAGTAGGCTTTTAACCCTATCAATAATGTGGCTTTTCAACCACGCTTCGGCATTCAACCCTGCCTGTCCGTAGGCATTTTTTACTCGGGTTTATATTTGCTAGAAAACATCTTCTCATTTTCTAAGCCTTATAACTATATCATGTTTACACAAGTTTGTAAAGTATTTTGTGAAAGTTTTTTTAAAAAAAATAATTTTTGTTCGTATTTTTAATATATCTAAAAATTAAAAACTATTTCAAATTTGCCTTTAAATAATAAAATAGGAACTAGGTTTGGTAGCTCCTATTCTTCATATGATGATTTAAAAGATAATAAAAGTATACTATGACACAATGCACCAGTTTTCATATTCTAAAATTAAATTAGAGATTAGACATTAAAAGAATACAAAGGAATGTATATTAATGTAATTGTATCATTAAAATTTAATCAGCATCAACCCCGATCTGGTATTTTTGACAGTGAAGGCATCTAAAAAGGTAGCCACAAAGAGAGCCATCCTTAACCAAGTATTCTTCAATATCTTGATATTCTCCACGCTCTTCATAGTCTGCCAAGACTTGCTCGGCAATTCCCATGGCCTTTAATTCTCGAGTGCCAACTGTACCCAAATAAGCACAATAATCCTGACAACAAGAAAGCCAATTTTCTCCCTGCCAACTAGAATAGCCTGGGGTCTGACAATAAAGCAGCTGGTTCTTTTCTGGATCCAATTCACCCTGCCACTCGGCATCTTGAACAAATTCTGCATCGAATTTCTTTGCTGCTAGCCCGTTTGCAATACAAAATGGACAAAGATTTTTGATGTTGTCAATACAATAAGGCATCAAGTTATAATATATATTGCTTTCTTTCCCACAAGATGGACAAAGCTTGGCTTCTCCCTCTACAAAAGCTCCCGTTGATAGAGGATCTGGATGGTAGATAAAATGTGGCAAAGACTGTGATAGCTCTGTTCTCTGCTTCTTCTCTTCTTTTCTTAGAGAACGAGGAAGGGCAAAGCGATCTCCATGGCTTTGACTCATCTCTGCTAAGTGAGCTAATTTTTTAATTTGTTTTCGATCTGGCTTAGTGATTATTTTGGTAAATAAATCATAGGCACTAGCGTAGAGACCTAATTGCTCATAGAGATCTACTAAGACTTTCTTCGCTTCCAAATCATCAGACTTAGCTAATTCATCAACTAATTCATAAAGAGCTGAAACACTTGGTAGATTGCCCTCTTGGGCTATATATTGCTTCTTTAAAGTAATGTATTTTTGTAAATATGGATTCATAGGATTACCTTTCTAATAGATTATAAAAACCTTAACAAATAGTAACTAAGACATTCCCCTTGAGATCTAAGATTTTCTTGTAAAAGTCTTTCATTTTTACAAAGCTGGTTCGAATATCATCCTTGATTTCTTCCTCTTCTTCAAGATAATCCCAAATATCGGGGTATAACTCTGCCTTCTTGCATGCTTCCATGCTAAAGTCTGCCAGAGCCCTATCCATGTCAAAATTCTCTAAAGCTTGAACAATCTCAGCTATCTTTGAGTGTTCAGTATAGGCTATATATTCTGACACATTTTCTAAAGGGGTCACTCCCAAGACAGCTTCTCTCAAAGGATCGTCATCCATAAATTCTGAACTACTAAAGCCTGTCATAACAAAGAGTAAGGCGTCCCACATTTTGTCAATATCTATCAACGTCTCATTTTCCTTAGTAGAATCCTCGACTATGTCAAGCAATTCCTCTTCCTGACGAGAATATCGCATTATTTGGCTTAATTCATTGTCAGATAGATATCGATAATTAGCAATCATTCCCATAATGTTTCCTCCTATTCGTTTCTTAGGATAGCACTGATTTTACTAGTTACCTTTCTTGAAAATGCATAATACTGTTTCCATCTCATCACCTTTGCCTAAATCAATATCCTTCAACCCACTTTTCATTGTCCATAATGAAAGGCTTAGCTAGTCCATCACCAGTGTAATCTGCATATTTGGTTGATAGATACTTGTAACAATCTTCCTTGCTCGCAAACTTAATAGCTTGATAAGGCTCTTCAAAAGTCAGTTTTTCTACAAATAAGAAACCATCATCAGCTGGCACTAAAACACCAACGTGCCCGACAAAAAGAAACTCTCCATCCAAATTATCATGCAACACAACGGACAGCATTCGAGCCTTGTCATTGAATTGAAACTGGGAGAAGAATTTCTCCATCTTCTGCGCGTGTACTTTTACATCCGTCGTTGCTTCTGTCTCCACACTAGAAAATAAAATATCAAACTCTTCCTTATCTTTTGAATCAAATACTTTTCCCTTATCGATTGCATCATTATCAACAAAAAGAAGCTGATCATTCTTTTCAAGTTTTGGGATTGTGACTGAATTTTTTAATAGCGCATAGCTATTGATACGGCAGTTGGTCCCGACAAAGTCACCCTTTTTTTGATTCCAAAGACTGCTGATTTTCTCTACATCGTATTCTGTCTTTGTAAAGGAAGCAAAATCACCACTTAAGCCAGTGGAGCCGACAGTCGCATTATAGTCTGTGACAAGATTAAAAAATGCATCAACACTATTTGGGTCCAAGTGAGCTGATAAGAGAGATTTGACCTCTTCGGTACTGACCTGATTATTCAGATTTGTATATGAAGCCTTCCAAGGAACTTTATCTGAACTGGTCTGTGTTTGATTTGCAGCTTCAGTGCTCGTATTAGTTTGGTGACAAGCAGGCAATCCAAGTAATAAGGGCAAACACAGTCCTATGGCTGCTACTTTTTTCGTTCGTTTCATGCAATTCCCTTTCTAAAGCACAAGTCTCTATTTTTCTTTAAACACCATTAACTAATCCCTCATCCGGAATCCGTGACTTAGCTATATTATACTACATAAGTCAAAAAAAAGACTGCACGAATCACCCATTCATTACAGCCTTTTTAATCCTATTTTTTATTGAATGACGAAACCTTTAGGCAAAATCGCCAGTTGCTGCTCCAATACTTGGCAATGACTTGCTAGAGCTACAGCATCACTATCTACAAGATAATTTTCAGTTGATTGGTTAAAAATAGCTTGGACCTTTTGTCCATCATAATTCCATTCGAGAGATAGCACGTCCGGCTTGATTTCTTTTAGGCTATAGGTGCCATGTTGGATAATGCCTGAAGCATCCTTGCGAACCTGAATCAATTTCTTCATAAAATTGAACATCTCATTGCTATCGGAAACACGTTCCCAAGGCATGACACGACGACAATCTGGGTCTGGCCCTCCACCTAACTCCAACTCAGTTCCATAGTAGAAACACGGTGTCCCTCTTTGTAAAAAGAGGCAGGCGAGGGCAGACTTAACAAGTTGAACATCTCCTTTGGCTGTTGCCAAAATGCGTTCCGTATCGTGAGAATCTAGAAGATTAAACATCACTTCCGAAATCTGCTGTCTGTAGTACATAGACTGGCTATTGATCTCATCGATGAATTGAGGTGACTTCTTAACCCCTCGCAAGAAATAATCCTTGATGCTGTCGGAGAGAGGATAGTTCATGACTGCGTGGAATTCATCTCCATTTAGCCAGGGCTGGGAGGTGTGCCAGACCTCTCCAAGAATATAAAGGTCAGGCTTTTTAGCCAAGACAGCCTTATGGAAATCTCGCCAAAATTGGTGGTCGACTTCATTTGCCACATCTAAGCGCCATGCATCGATATCAAACTCTTCAATCCAGTATGTCGCAACGCTTAGCAAATAGTCTCTCACTTGAGGATTGGCCGTATTGAGCTTGGGCATATAGCTGGCAAAAGCGAAGGTATGATAAGGGAGTTTTCTTGGATTTCCAAGCTTATCCTTAGTCACGGGAAATTCTTGAACATGGAACCAGTCTTTGTAAACAGAATCTTCACCATGCTTGAGAACATCCTGCCACTGTAGCGATTGGTCACCGATATGGTTGAAAACAGCGTCCAGCATGATTTTCATGCCTCTCTGATGGGCCTCCTCCACCAGTTTTCGGAAAGTCTTCTTATCTCCAAAATGACGATCAATTTCGAAATAATCCGTCGTATTATACTTGTGATTACTTGGGGATTCAAAAATCGGACAGAGATAAAGACCTGTAATGCCCAAGTCCTGCAAGTAATCCAGATGGTCAATAATGCCCTGTAAATCACCACCAAAGAAATCGCTCGTCTTTGGCTTGATAGAGGAATCCCAAGCTAAAGTCCCTTCTGGTGAAATATCCGGATTGCCATTAGCAAAGCGTTCTGAGAAAATCTGGTACCATACCTTCTCTGCTACCCATTCAGGAACGTGGCAAGCATCAATCTCATGGATATACGGAATTTTAAAGCCATTTCCTTCATAATGAAGGTTTTCTAGCGTGTTTTCAACACATCCCTTATCGCCATATAAGACCTCCTGACCTTGCTTATCCTTGAGTTCAAAGAGATACTGGAGTCGCGCATAGCCCACTGAAACTTCTGCTTGCCAGTAATCAAATAAGGCATCAGAAGTTACTTTGACCATCGCCTTGCTTGCTTCATAATGGTCCTCTAAAAAGATAAAAGTATCTCCATAATGCAAATGGATGCTTTCAATATCATCTTTCTTAGTCCGGATACGAATGTGCATTATCTTATCCTTATAAAGATAAGCATACTCCGACTCTGGTCTATGGTAAATGGCAGTCAATTCCATTGTGTCTGTCTCCTAGTTTACTTTTATTCATCTTGCTGCGCAAACGTTTTCATCTTTGTTGTTCTAGTATACTACTTTAAAATTTTATTTTCAAGACTAGTCCGTAGTTTTGAGTGGATTGTTTTGAGAATATAAAAAAGCAGTAAGTCTTAATACCTACTACTTTCTGATTGATGATTTACAAATGCCTTTCCAGCCACTCTATCTTTTTAAAATCTTTATAGTTATTGTGGTCATTTCGATAGGAATCTTGGGAAGAAGCTTTGTAAATGCTTAAATACTGTTCTAAACTTGGAACACGAAACGTGATGTCCTCGAGATGAATCAACTCTATATCTGATTCCGAAACTCCCGCAAAATCAGGTAAGGAATCAATACTTCCAAACTCAACACTCAGACCATCTTTTTGGAATTCATGCTCATGAATATCTATTAAGGTATAGCCTAAGTGATTCATCACTTTCATTATCTTGTCCCAGTCATAAATCCTGAGATGATCAGGCGCTTCCCAGCCTCTAGGATCTCCAGAGACATGAATGTCAATGTCAGACGGCTGCCATTCTTTATTTGAACGGTATTCAAAACCCAAAGACCCCATGAGCGTAGGTGTGATTCCGATTTTGTTTAAATGTGAACAAATTGTTCGAAATTCATCAAATAGAGAATTCATCCCTCCTCCAATCGTTGATATGGAACTCGATTTCGCAGTGAAAAATAAACTAATTTTTAATTTCTACTCTTTCGGTTGTGAAAAGACTTCAATATGCTGGCCCAGTACCTTAATCTCTACAGGTAAATTATCCGACTTATCGCCGTCAACGTCTGACTCCAACTCACTATCTGAAGAGATCTTAATAGTACGCGCTCTGATATACTCAATATTATCATTGCCAACAACATCGCCTTTTAGTAAATCAGGAATGACAGATAATTTAGAAAATAGAGAAGCATCTTTTAGAATCAAAATATTAGCATAGCCATCCTTGTTTTCTTCAAAGATTTTCTTATCAGCGAAGTAATTTGTCAAGAGAACCAAAACATGGCTCGCTTCACCTTCATAATTTCCATTTTCTGTCTCAACCTTAATATTAAAGACCTGATCCGTCATGACAGACTTCATGGTATTTACAGCATAGGCAAGGATACCAAATTTTGTCTTATCTTCAATTTCAACATTGTGAATCGCCTCAGGCAGAGAACCGATACTAAAAATATAACCAAAATAGTTATCATTTGCTTTACCGATATCAATCTTGTTGGTTAAATTAAAATCGAGTTCATCTATCGCGCCATCGATGTCTTGATTGATTTCCAACAGTTTCGTAATGAGGTTACCCGTACCGCCTGGGATAATACCCAACTTAGGAACGTATTCTCTCTCAGCAATACCTGAAATAACTTCATTGACAGTCCCATCCCCACCGAAAACAAGCACTGCATCGTACTGTTCACGAGACGCTTCCTCAGCAAAGTGTGTTGCATCCAGCGCTTTTTCGGTAATTTTGGTTTCCACGTGCTCATAATAATCTTTGGCCTTATTCTCCAGCTTAACCTTATAATCCAAAGCCTTTTCCCCACCAGAGGTAGGGTTGATAATTAACATTGCTTTTTTCATTGATTTTCTCCTTAATTTTTAAATAGAAATGTTAGTGTAACTACATCAGTCATCACATATAATGCTATTATATAATGAAACCTCAGAAAATAGAAATCAGACGTACTGGAGATTGAGAGAATCAGTTCTAAAAAAGGTTGGATATGCTGAAAATGATAAATACCTTCTAGTTTATTCTTTTACCAATCGATTAAAATCAACCAAATATAAAATTCCAGCAATAAGAGCAAAAATTGCTGAAAAAAATGAAAGGAAGGGGATAAAACCTGTGATAGATGCAACTAAAAGAAACAAAAAGCTTTTCTTACGACCATTTGATTCTTTTCTATAAATGAAAATTGCAAGTATAGAACAAACAAGAAATATAAAACTAATTAAATTTACTGAAAAAGCCCATGCTGGTTTATCAACAAAACGAAGAGCCCCATTGATAAATCTTATCTCCCATCTATAGAAAAATGCAAATGCAATAATGGGAGAGCACGTTAAAGCAAAAATTCCATTAAAAAAAATAAACTGTTTGATTTCATATTAAATCCTTATCTGTACTTATTCATTGCTAATTAATAGATTAACTATTTAAAAATTCTTTAGACTTCTGGACGATATAGAGCTGTTCATCTTCTTGAGCGAGTTTTTTAAACAACTCATTCGCCCTAGTCATATCTCCTTTTAATTTAGAGTTCAAGGCTTGATAGTAAGTGATTTCCAATTGTTGATATTTAAATTCGTTTTCCAATTCTTCAAAATAATCATTGAATTGATGAGCAATTGTTAAATCGTAAAGCGCAATACTAACGCTTTTTGTTTTCTCAGCTAGAGAGGAATCTGATATGGACATTTTGTTTAGCATAAGATCAAGCTGGTCCCTGGTCAGGTTTGGATTTGCAAGAACTGTCGAGCGAACGAGGTAACTCTCAAAGAAATCCCTATATTTCGGCTTCAGTTTTTGATCAGTCATTGCTTCAGAAGCCTCCTTAATGGCAGCATCGAAATCACCAATCATATAGGAATAGCCAACAGATGTTAGTGTCACATCCATTTTTATAATAGCTCTTTTTGCATCTTTCTTCAATTCAATGTATTGCTTCCAAGATGGTAAATCTAAGTCCATATGCAGTAACTTAGTACCACTCTTTACATACCCTCTTCTGATTAGTGCAATGAAAAGAAATAAGAGTGCACTTATGAATAAAATACAAAGGGTTTGAATAGTCCTATCTTTCACCATCCAAGCTACAAAAAGACTGAGAAGAACAGCCAAAACAATCACGACTTTTCTATAAAATCCATATTTCTTGCGTATTTCTAAATAATTCATTTTTACTCCTTTCTCCAAGATGGGTCGTCTGACAACTCAATCTCACCTATAGACCATCGTGACATCTTCTTCTTTTTGTCTTTAAAAGGATCGGGTTTGATCAAAGTAAAAGTTGAAATGCTTGCATCTGGAAAATACAACTCCGCTTTTAAAGACTGCTTAGGATTATCGTTGACATAGGCTGAGAATTGAATCGAATATGGTAATTGACACAAACTTTCTTCATAACCAAACTGATTATGAAGAACTAACTTTTTAGGTCTTATTTCCATATTTCTTTACTGCTTTCTTAATTGTTCTTATCTTTAAACTAATTCATCGCTATCAGGGTGCTTTCTTATGTAAATAGCTGCATAAACCGCATCTACTATTACAGCTGGCAGGGTCAAAGTAAATAAAATTCCCAATAAAACACCAAAAGCAATCTGAATATGACCTGTTAGGAGGGTGGGAATGATTGTTGCCCCAGCAAAAGCTACGGCAAAATTATTCCACCATGTTTTCTTTCTACTTCCCCCTTTTACTTGATTAAAGGCCCAGACTTTCCCCCGATTCTTTGGCAGATAATACCAAGCATAAAGACCGCATGCAAAGATAAAAAGAAGTAATATAAAGATAACATAAAATGGAGTGAGGGGGGCTTGATATATCACCTTGGCTCCTATAGGACTGCCGTCTGAAATAACCATTAACAAACCAATAAAATCTAAACCTATCACTAAGCTTAACACTGTGAGGGCTATTAAATAATATGTTAAAGCCTTCCATGCATTTATTAAATAGGGAATAAAAGAAATGATAATGCCAAGTATATTCACAACACCGCAAAACAAAGAAAGCCCTTTAAAGATACCTAGATTATCTTCATAACTTCCAACCAAATACATAAAACCGCTTAATGCCAAACCAATCCATGGATATAACTTAATATAAACTAAACTAACACCATCTGTAATCAAAGGCCCGTGGTATCTTTCTCTTTCTATATCAGTAATCTTTGCTTTATTTTTTCTATTTATCTTTGCCATTAACTAAACTACCCTCCTATTTTTTCAAGCCTTCACCAATTGCATCCGTTGTTTTTATTAAAGCATCCTTAACTGCATCCGTACTATCATATAAGCAGTCTTGAACTTTAAATGAATCATTTACCACCCAAACACTTTCTGAATTTCGTTATAAGTTACATTATAGCTTTTTCAGTTCTTTAAATTCTAGGTATTTCTTTTGATAAGCATAAGTCAATGGAATAACGCCAGATTCAATCCAAATGAATAGATAGGTCAACAAACCATTCAACACTAGAATTGCAGCTTCTGTTCCATTATCTTGTCCCATATAAATAGAGAAAGCAATTGTATGTAAAATGAGAAATAGATAGGCATGGAATTGTCTTTTTTTCTTATTATTCTGAAAGACTATTTTAAACCTCTTCTTTTCCTGCGATAAACGACTTGAAATCTCCTTCCTTGATTTGATTAAAATACCTTGATAGACAATATAGGCTACCAAAATAGATATGAGAAATAAAGATACTTTTAAATATAGTTTATGACTAATATCATAATATCTAAAAATTGATGTTACTACTTCATACGAAAGAAGACCAAAACCAATAGATACCATACGCATTCCTGAAGGACCCATTTTAATCTTTTTGTCAAAATTTTTATTCTGACTATCAAGTTCTATCAAATCAACTTCAAGGGTTTCAGGGGAAAGTCCCCAATAATAACTCTTTGGTGTTGTGGAGTTGGAATCAAGAACGTACTTTTTCTCTCCCATCTCTAACACATCAAAATAAGCAACATCTAATCCTCTAAAATTAATTTTCAAAATTACCACCCAAACACTTTCTGAATTGATTTAATACCGAAATCAATGTCATTTCTAACTTCTCGGCATTCTGTATTTATAGCTCTTCAATTTCAGTTAATGTTAGTGTCTTATAGTATGAGGGAACTTGTGGCATTCTCATCATTACAAAGTAAAACCAAGAAATTATGCCATTAATAATCAACAAGACTCCTTCTGAGCCATCATTAGTTCCCATAAAAAACATTAAACAGACAATATTAATTGCTAAAATTACATACCAATCAATCATTCGTTTACCTTTGGGTTCAAAAACAAGTCGACAACGTTTACTGTTTTTGGGAATTCTTGATTCAAACTTTCCAACCGCACTTTTTTCATAGAAGACAGCCATAAGATAAGACAAGAATAAGGAGAATGCAAACACACCTAATTTCAAAAAAAGCTGTTGACTTATACCCCAATCAATGAATGATTTTTCTATGAGTTTATACGAGATACCTACCAATGGCTGAATCATGATAGCTAAAGCAGTAGGTGCACCTATTGGTGTCTTCGATTTTATTCTAAAACTATCATTAGATGGAGATAGCTCAACCATCTCAGCAGTGACCTCTTTCGGAAGTGAACCGAAGAAATAGGATTTGCCTTTTATAGTGGTAGGATCTAAGATATAACTTTTATTCTTAAACTCAACGATTCTAAAAACTGCTATATTCGAATACTTAAATTTTAATTCCACGTCTATTCCTCAAAACACTTTCTAATTAATTCCCTAATTTTTTGATGAATTGAACCATATGACCTGCATAAGAAGATCATAAAACATCTTTCATCTTAATTTATAACTTCTCGATCTTTTCAAAAACAAGTTCTTGCTTTTCGACACTTTCTCGGAGTGGTGACATGCCTAAAATCACTGTAAAAAATCCCAATAATAGAATACTATTAATAACAAGTAGGGCTCCCTCTGTTCCATTAACAGTATATAGATAAAATGCAAAACATCCAAGAGTCGGAACAAGGATAAAAGGAAGAAGTTTGTAATGTTTTAATTGACGTTTATTTCCAACTGGTTTAAAGGTTATTTGATAGTTTGAAACTTTATTCTCAAGTCTTTTTTGGACGCTATGACGAGCTCTTATGGCAATGAACCAGAAAGCAAGATAAGCTAGGAAGATGAATAGGCCATATAAGCCTATCTTTAAAGGAAGGTTGTGACTAATCCCATTGTTTCTAAAAAAATTTGTCACAAGCTGATAGCCAGATCCCCCTATTGCTACACCAATTGCAATCCCAATTGATTTACTCATAGTTGGAGCTACACTCTCAAAACGAGTATCTCTTTTATCTAACTTTTGCATTTTTGCAGTGATCTCATCAGGAAGAGAACCCCAGAAATAGGATTTTGGACTAACGGTCGTCAAATCTAGAATATACTTTTCTCCCCCTGCTTCTACTATTTTGAAAAATATTTTATTCGTTTCTTTAAATTTTACTTTCATACTCACCCTTAAATCCTTCTCAGAGTTAAAAAACTCTTTTCAATAACATTTTTAAAGCGTCAGCCTCGTTTTTTAATAATAGTTAAACCAATTTTGACAGACTTCTCTTTCGATGTTAACTGTATTGTAATCCCATAATTTGTTTTATCTGAGTGATCTATTCTAATTTGGCACGTTGTTTCCTCTGGTAGATCATATTTGCTTTTCAGTTTCTGAAAGAGGTCAGAGTTATTTTCTGGCTGGTAGATAATTTCACTAAGCTCTGTTGTTCCAGTTCTTAACGTTCTTTTTACATTCAAGGAATCAAAAACATCTCTTTTGACAACTAAGTTAAGAATCTCTTCATCAAATAAAGGGTCTATCTCCGAATCGTAATGCAACTTGCCATTAGAATAACTAACAGGAACCGTTTTTTTGTTTTCTCCGATTTGTATTCTATAGTCACCCTTACCATCTGCCTTGGTAATATCTAGGTCAATTTCATATCTTTTGACTTCGTCACCATTTTTTATATAGACTCTACTTTTATAAGCTTCCAGCCCATTAAAATCCTTCTGCTCTTGTTCCAAAAATTTAAACATGGGATCAAACGTTTTTTCAAACTCGTACTGTTCCTTTGTTCTATTTTGGGGAATGGTCTCACCACCCAAACTACACCCATTCAGTGAAAATAGTGATATCAGTATGATGATCAAGGCAGAAAGCCAGAATAAATGTTTATATTTTTTCATTTATATCTCCAAAATCACGAAGCTTAAGTCTATTATAGCATGAACATACTAGAAATAACTTTCTATAACCATTTAGATTCATTCATAAATTTCGTTTAAAGACATTCGACCTATTGATAGAAAAACTTAATAGTTTACAAGCTTTAACCTTATTCTTGCACAAAAAAGACATTCAAGAAAATCTTAAATGCCTGTATAAATAGTGTATCAAGGGTATTGCTTGTTAAACCTCTCCTAACCAGGATCGACATTAAGAAATCTTACTGTATAGCCATTATCGGTATATAGAAACTCTACTTGCAACACCATATCTACTCGTTCAGAATTTGAAGTCAAATCATAATCAACAGCAAACCCAGTCTGGTCATCATAATCATAAATTTCTAATTGAGAATACTCATAGGGCGGATTGAAATGACATTCCACACCATACTCATCAATCGTGTCAAAATCATTCAATTCTAATGACTTTTCAACATAACCAAAGAATTCGTTTAAATCGTCAATCTCTGACTCATCGACATAATTCATAATGTCATCGTATTTTTTCAGGTGAATAGCCTTTAAAATATTTGTGATAACGTCTATAGCTTTCTCTTTTTTATACATATCAAGTAATTCCATCGTTGCCACCTTCCTACTTAACTAAACCATCATTTTCCTGCTATGTAAGGCTCCCATCGTTCAATGACATCCTTTAACGGCCCATCTAGATAGGAATAGGCCTGTTCCTTGATCCAGTCCGGAATGCCATATGCCGCCTCAGCTATGCTCCCAGTTATTGCAGCAAGAGTATCACTATCCCCACCAATAGAGATAGCATTTCTGATAGCATCTTCGAAGTCTCTACTTTCAAGAAAGGCAATGATAGCTTGAGGTACCGTATTCTGGCAAGTTTCATTGAAACGATAAGTAGGACGAATTTCATCTAGTGTTTGAGAAAGATTATATCCATACTCTTGTTCTATATGCTCCTTGATAAGTCTCTTACACTCTGTTGGATTATCGTTGATCGGTTTTCCATAGTCACCACTGTAACCTCCAAAGTAATAACGACACATAAATATAGTATCAGACGTCGCCATAGCTCCTTTGACACCCTCTGGATGGTTATGAGTCACCTCTGCAGAAAGTCGTGCAACTGCTCTTCTGGACGGCCAGACTCCCGTTCGTGCACAGAAACTACAATCCATGGTCCAGGCACATGGAGAAACACGCATTGCTGAGCCATTTCCAAAGCTATTATAAGGTTCTCGATCGTCGCCATCAACCCAATTCCCAAATCTTGCACCGTAACCTGCATCGGGATACATCCTACCATATTTTTTCATGGCGTCAATAAAGTCATCCTTCTGACCGCCATTCATAATGGCTTCTGCAACAGCGCAAGTAATGACCGTATCATCCGTGAAAAAACAATCCTCACGAAATAAAGGAAAATCCTTCGTTTTAATATTGTTCCATTCGTAAACCGAACCGACAATATCTCCAATAATTGCTCCTAGCATGGTATTCCTCCTTACAAACTATTAGTTTAGACTGACATTTCTACTTGTCATACTCTTTTATTTTATCAGCATATTCAGTCAAAAGTTTTTTTGAATAAATTTTTTCATTACTTGAATTTCTAACTTCTTTCCAAAGAATAGAAGCTACTTTTAGTTTATTAGAGTAGTTGGCACTATTTTCGTCTGCACAGAAATCCTTTAGAAATTGATTCCATTGACAAACCGAATGATCATACTTGGCATAATCTGAATCTCCATAATAGACTTTTAGCATATCTTGGATTGTGAAATTCAAATCATTTTCTTTTTTTACTTTTCTCCAAGCTGTAGCCATATCAGCAGTAAATTTAAAGGGCGAAACACCTGTTAAAGTTGAGAAATATTCTCTAAAGTGTGCATTAAAGGAGAATCCGCATTCAAGCAAGGGCGTATCTAAGGTAACGACTTCTACTCGTTTCTTTTTCCTTTTTACTGATGATTTTTTAATCAAATTGCCCTTAAAGTACTGCTCAATAATATGATTGAGTTCTTGTTTTGTACCTCTATTTTCAAGTCCTAATGACTTGCATATCTGTGAGAGTTCATCACGATACCAATAGTATTTATTAAATTCATCAAAGGATGTGATTTTATCAAACCCAGGTCTACTCTCTATCAATATAACACCTCCTTAAAAACAGTTTAGGTTTTCATCTCAAAATAATGGGGGTTTAGTTTCTTTAGTTTGAGGATTAACTATGTTTCACTAACAAACTCACACACTCAGCGGTTTGGACTTACTGTATCATCCGTGAAAAAACAATCCTCACAAAATAAAGAAAAATCCTTCGTTTTGATATTGTTCCATTCGTAAACTGAACCTACAATGTCTCCAACTATTGCTCCTAGCATAAGATTCCTCCTTGTAAGATATCGGGAATTTGACCATCAACTATAGTTTTAAAATTATCTATTAACGAATTTTGTATAATTTATAGGTATTCATCTAATCAAATTATAATTAAAAAACTTTTTTGATTCCACTATGTACTACATCTTCCTATTATACCTAAAACGGAAGTACACCAGCCATCAGCCCTTGAGCAATAAAACATCTATTATTTTGAAAATCTGAAAAATAGGTTTCGCTTATAAAACTGTACAAGTTATCAACGGGTCTATTGTACCAATCCTTGTAAACATAGTCCATATTATATATCAATAAATCTTGTCCATCTTGACTATAGCCCTTGAAAGTTATCGAAAATGCATCTCTATAACCAATAACTTTATCATTCTTATTTGAATTGTTCCCCTTTCTATATTTCTCAAAATCAATAAGTCGCGTATATTTCATGAGTTTAGATAAGGCTTTTTCGGATAGTTTCTGACTATGTTCAAAAACGATCATTCCAGTATTCCCACACTCTTGGTAGGACAGTTCAGAGTTCATCAGATTACACTCAAAATAACCAAAAATTTCACAACCACAATGAATAATAAATTCAATTTTAGAAAAATATTCCTTAGTCCATGTCATCTTATCTCTCCATTCCTAAGTATGCTAGGAAAAATTGTTCAAAACTCACAAATCTACTCTTAGCCTATTTTAATTTCAGGCATAATACTAAAATATCTCTTACGGCAAAAGCCTTTGTTTCAATACTTTCTTAAGTTCTTTTGTTATAAGATTTTTACGCTTTTACCAGCAAAGCTACACACTCAGCGGTTCGAACTTACCGTATCATCCGTGAAAAAACAATCCTCACAAAATAAAGGAAAATCCTTCGTTTTGATATTGTTCCATCCGTAAACTGAACCTACAATGACTCCTACAATTGCTCCTAGCATCCGTTTCCTCCTTATGGCATATCTGATTCGTTACACATTTCTAATGAGTCACTCTTTAAAAATGGCACCACCAAATCAATCCACTCATAAGGCAGGTAAGCTGATAAATAGCCGTGATTATAGCCCTTTGCTTCATACAAAATTGTATTTGAATGTAGCTGATGAAATAATTTCGCTGATTCTTTCACACAGTTCAATTCTTTTTCACCATAGATATACAGAACCTGAGCCTTGCTAGCAGAAATCATATCTTTCAGCTTGTAACATCCCATATAGTTTTTGTAAATGGTCACCAATGTTTTGATAGGCGTCCTTGGCAAATCCTCCAAATAATAAGTTTTTATTTCCTCTGGATAAGCGAGTTTAGGATAGAGTTTGTTCATCATGCTTAACTGAAGTTTGCAAGAGATTTTATTGAACATCAGTTTACCAAATAGAGACACTAGAAAGATGCTGATTTTAGCTAACCTTGGTTGAGGAATACAGAGGCTTCCATCTATGATCGCCTTCTCAGCAATTTCACTGTCTAAAGACAAAAGCTCTATGGCAATTTGACCACCAAGTGAAACACCACCGATTGCAAATAATTTCCCACCACAGTTTGCTTTGATATAGTCTAGAATCTCCAAAGCAGAATCTTCAGTAGAAACATAATCAAGTTGATATTCCTCGCCGTGGCCATTCAAAGTGGGTAGAATAATACGGTATTCTTCTGACAAGATTCGTGCTTGACGAAGATAATTCCACCAAGAACTTCCACCACCATGTATCAGTAAAATAGGAGGCAAATTCTTATCACCAAATTCATGGAATTTCATGTTTAAACTCCTTACTGTAGAACTTTCACTAGCTACACCCATGTTTAATCAGCTCGTACAAGCAGTGATGTCTCATCAAATAGAAAAGTCTCTAACATTGATTATCTAGAATGACTACACGTTACTTTCAATAATGGATATCCTGATCTAAATTTTAAAATGTTGTTTCCTTACTAATTCTATTACTCGCCAATATAGTATAAATCAAATAACCAATAAAAATGATAATAAAAATAAGATTAATTTTTAACACAAAATAGAGATTTAACAAATTTGCGAATGCATGAAATAATACACAGTATCCCACAGATTTCGTTTGACGGTAAAGAAGCCCTAAAACAAAACTTAAAAATAATGTATATATAAAAAATAAAATAAAAGGAAATCCTTGATGACTTTCTCCAACTATAAACCATAAAGGCAGATGCCATATTCCCCAAATTGATCCTACAATCAAATTAGATTGCCAATAAGTATATTTTTTGTCAAGTAATGGTTGTAATATTCCTCTCCATCCTAATTCTTCATGTCCACCACCAAAAAAAATTAGTTGTATAAAGAATAATGGCATCAGATAAATTGATACTCCGTTTAATTCTAAGGAAGATACAGAAAATAGTATCAAAATTGCTAACATATGATAAATGAAATAAATACTGCTATTTTCTATCTTATTAAATAAAAAATGTTTAAATTTTATATTATTACTTTTTAAATAAAAGCCACTTGCAATAGCTGGTCCAAGTGCACCAACTATATGTAATATTCTTCCCATAAATGTCTCTAATCCCAAAATATAAGATTGTGTAAATATGGCAAGAAGCCCCCAAGATATATAAGTAATTCCAAATGTAAAACAAAGATAATTTTTTAAATTCCTTTTATCAATTTCTGTCATTTTTTTTCTTCCTGATCTTGATTATTTTATGAATAATATTTTTACTGCTTCTTAGTTGCTATCGATTATAACTACCTATATTCTATCATAAAAACACAAAAATGCCTTACAATCAAGGCTTTTGATTATCCCTTTCGTTACAAGGTTTCTAGGCTTTTACCAGCAAAGCTACACACTCAACGTGAAACGAGTGAACACCAAGTATGTCAAGTAGTTACGTTCGTATGTGGGAACATATCTATAAACCTTTTAACGATAGCATAAGGTTATCGTTAAAAAGTATCAGACAGATAAATTTAGATTTGTCATAATCCTAACCATTTTTATTACAACAACTTAGCCAAGTAATAACCATTAATTCGTAGTCTCAGCCACATATATCAATCCAAGACCATCAAAGTAATCATACAGTTCACTATTATATTTTTTTACAATTTCACTAGCCCTTTTATTCCAAAAACTATATATACGTTGTATTTCATCGATACAACCTTTCTTATCTTTTGATATATATATTTCTAATGGATTATCTGATATTTTGTACCCTGACATACCATGAATTTCTAAAAAAGATTCATATGTAAACTTCTGAAAATACTCATCTGTATTTTTTATAACCCCTGAATATACTTTGTTTAAATACGAATCTAGAGAATCATAGCGATTGAGTTTTGCACTTGTTCTTCCATGACACATAGGAATAACCCAAAAATTAGCTAAACAATGATACTTAGACTGATAGTCAATTAATTCTTTAGGCCACTCTTCTTTTAGACTTCGTTCTTTTTGCGATCTATTACCCAAAATCACATTCGCAAGTGAATTAAATGAATGAATAGTATCTCCCATATAATTCTCATTTTTATATGTCCCATCTTCATTTAAAATTTCTACATTATTCCCCCCTAAAATGTCCTTATATACTATTTTATAGAAACCCACACTAAAATCTGACATGTCTTCATCCGGAGTACTTTTATATAACTGTGGGCTATATATAACATTATCTTTCAAACAAATTTTAGGGACATTTTTATCACATTTGATAGGAGTAAGTAATATTTTATAAACTGTATTTTCTTTTTCTGTCACTTTATTCCCCCATGTAAATTCTTATTATATCTTACATTTTTAATTCTTGTTGACTATATTTTATTATACCATATTTCGTATACTTCATAAATCACAAAAGGCAGAACCAGAGTTCTGCCATAAATAACCATTATTTATCTTACAACTTCAATCTCCACCTTGCTCTAAATCAAATTTTAAGGAATTGAAGTATTCTCTTTCTAATCCTATAGATATGCCTATTCTGTTCGAGTCTCAGCTAAATATATTCCACATTCAGCTAATTCTTCAGGCAAATCATAAACAGTTTTTCCATTACTCTCATAGAGTTCAGAGATTCCTGGTGAGGTCTTAGAAAAAGTTTTCCAAGCTGTCACTAGTTCTTCTACAAATTGAATATTATGAGGTTCAAAAAAGTCATTAAATTTCGATAGTTCTTCACTATAAATTGTCACAACATTATAGCTATCAAGCATAATCTCATCATGACTTTTATGCCCACCAAATCCAAACTTACTTAGTCCATCATTAACAAGCAAATCACCGTATCTAATCAACAGTGCTAGGCATTCCTCTCTTGAACAACCATCAATATAATAAACATCCTTATGGGATTCCTTGATAATATTCTTTGCTATCACTTTTTCTCTATCAATACTGACAGGCAATTCCAAAATAAAAAACAAGGGCTCGTCATGAATCGCAATAAAGTGTTGAAAAACCTCTAATATTTTTCTGCGTGTACATTCGCCGTAAAATGATGTTCAGTTAACTTTGTAAATGATTCAAATAGATTTTCTACCTAGCTAACTTGGTGACCTTTTACTAAATTCAACATTATGCGTCCTCCAGAGAATTTAAACAATATCCAAATTTATAATCTCATTATACCATTAAAACCCGAAAAAGACTGAAACTTCCCAGTCACAGTCTTTTATCTGAAAGCTAATTCATTCGACTATAAAATGTGATAAGGACTATATTCAACTAATTCAATTAACTTTTTTCAACATGCAATAGTATCTGCTGATTAATGTTATAAAACTTTTGAATAGATAAAATACTTCTTCTTTATGTTTATTAGTTTATGTGTTTGTACGGATGAACGTATTTTATCATAAAAATTTTCATAGTAACAGTTTCAAAAGAAAGCCAAGACAGATCCGACTTTAATTCCATAGAACGATTTCAGATTGAGTTAGTTATCATAAAACAGAGTGGCTACGTTTCTATTCCCACAAACTCCTTGTCAATGGAAACAACACTGTACCCCCTAGGCTTTATGGAAATAGATTGAGAACCTATCAGGTTAGCATATTAAGACACACAACTTGTATTCTCACTCTGATACTTATCCCCTTTATAACAAAAAGCCTTGCAATCAAGGCTTTTGATTATCCCTTTCGTTATAAGGTTTCTAGGCTTTTACCAGCAAAGCTACACACTCAACATGATGCGTCTGCGGAAACAAGTCCACCGGCTGGACTTTCTTCAAGTCATATCCTAACTCTTTGTAGAGCTTGATATCACGCGCCATGGTTGCGATATTGCAGGAGATATAGGCGATGCAATCTGCTCCTGTTTGGCTACTTGCTTTGATAAAGCTCTCAGTCAATCCCTTACGTGGAGGATCAACCAAGATAACGGTTGGTTGAATACCTTCCTTGAGCCAGTTCTTCATGGCGTTTTCAGCTGTGTCACAGACATAGTGGGCGTTTGAAATATTGTTGAGTTGAGCATTCTTCTGGCTATTCTCTACTGCTTCTGGGATGACCTCAACTCCATAGACTTCTTTGACATGCTTGGCAACTGATAAGCCAATCGTTCCAATCCCAGAATAAGCGTCAATCACCACATCATCTTCTCTTAACTCCGCAAAGTCAATGGCCGTTTGATAAAGTTTTTCTGCCATTTCTGTATTGACCTGGTAAAAGGCTGGTCCAGAGATTTGGTAGTCATTTCCCAACATCTGGTCGGTAATATAGTCTTGACCATAAAGAGTCTTCCACTCCTTACCAAAAATCGCATTGGTATTTCGGTCGTTGATATTTTGCATGACAGACACAATCTCTGGGAACTGCTTGATAAGTTGTTCAATCAACTGCTCCACTCGGAAAATTTTAGGACGTGTAGTCACTAAGATAACCATGATTTGTCCTGAATAGTGACCACGACGAACCACAAGATTCCGAATCAAGCCAGACTGTTCCTTTTCATCATAAGGTTTCAAATCATAGCGACGAAGCAAATCTCGAAGAACTACCACAACTTGGTCAATGACAGGATCCTGGATGAAGAAATCTTCAAGGGGCATAAGGTCGTGCGAATTCTTACGGAAAAAGCCAGTTTCCAAGATACCATTCACTCGACGAACGGGCACCTGTGCCTTATTTCGATACTTGACAGGATTCTCCATACCAAGTGTTTCAGCAACCTCTACTTCTGTAATACCTGCAATCTTGTAGAGACTATCCTTGACTTGCTTGGTTTTAAACTTAAGTTGCTCTGGATAGGCAAGATGCCCCAAATCAGCGATACCTGAGCGTAGATAAGCTAGGTCAAGGTCTTGGTTACGATGTGGAGAGTAAGTAAGGTATTCTTCAACTTTCCCGTAGCCAATCTTTTTATTGACCTTAAGGACACGCATGAGAATTTTCTCAGTTGGTAGAGCATTTTCTACAAAAAAAACCAAACCATCCACCTTAGCAACCCCTGCACCTTCATGGGTCAAATCAACAATTTCAACATCTACAATATCATTTTTCTTTAGCATATTTTTCACTTTCTATAGGCCGACAAAAAAAGACGGCAACATTTCTGTTACCATCTATTATATCATGAAATGACCTAAGCACCAAAACTCTTGAAAAAGTTGACAATGGCTTGCCAAAGGGAGCTAAAGAAGTTACCCCCGTCTTCTAGCGCTTTATTGGCATCAAAGTTGAGGTTGATATTTTTAAAACTATCTCCAGCTTGAGAGACAATGCTTTCCTTGAGGTCATTTAGGGTTTTAGTGAAATCAGCATTATTCAAGATGTCGCTCTTTGAGAGATTAAGGGCAAAATTGATGATGATGTTGACCTGGTTTCCTGTTATAACCTGATCAAGTTTGTAGTTTTTTAGTGTGTCTTCAACGATTTTGCGAACATCTTCTTCTGTCAGATTGCCTTTTGCTTCTTTTGCCTTTGCGATTCCTGCCTTGATATCTGCCAAAGCGACATTGAGTTTATTGGCATCGTAGCCTGACTTGTCCTTGTTTTCAGCATTGATATCTGATAAGGCTTTTAGCTCCTCTTGGGCCAAGTCTTTATTGGCTTGCGGTACTTTGGCACCATTGGCTTCTAACGAGTAGTAAATCCCTGCAAGAGCACTCTCTCCTGTAACTGGAATAGGAGCTGCAACTGTGATTTTGGCATGTTCCACTCCCAGTGTCACTGCTGCGTTACGGTACATATCCTGCGTCACCTTGGTGATATTTTCAGGCGTTTCAATCTTGACCTCTAGAGGCGACTTATCACCTAGCTTTTGAATCTTAGCTGACGAATAGAGCTGTAGGCTAGCATCATTAGCCACATTCATAATTTTCGAATAGATATCAGGTGTCATGGTTTTGATATCTTTGGTGTCTTTTGATGCGTCATAGCCAAGTTTGCTAAGAGTTTGGTTTTTCTGGTCTTCAGATAGAGAAGAGCCTAGAACATATTCAGGTTGAACATAGGTTTCATCGATTACTTTTTGAACATCGGTTGCTGCGTGGACACTCGTCATAGCTGTTGCGGCCCACAATACTGCAGCGCTTGTTAGAAAGAATTTCTTTCTCATGGGATATTCCCTCCTTTACCTTTCTAGGTTAATAAAACAATCTTAAAGAAAACTTATAGTGAAAAAACACCTGGTCAAACCAGATGTTTAGAAGAAATTAAAGAATTTCATGATATAGAGATTAAAGCGAACCTGTCTCGAGTAGTAATAATTTCCACCATTTTCATAGAGTTCCGCTCCGTGAAAGATAGAAATTGGGTTGATGTAGGTGTAGGTCTTCCCTGTAGTATTACCTAGGATTGGAGCGACCGTTTCTCGGGAGTAACGCTTGGCTAGGGCCAAAGTATTTTCCTTACCATTCTGAGCGATAAAGTCGATATAGGCAGGTCCGAAATTATAGGCTTGAACAGCGGTCCAGACATCTACTCCTTTGCTCTGTGCCAAATAGAGGTTATCTGTTAATGTCTGTATCCCTTGGCGAATACTAGAGGCATCGTCTTTGATGGTATTGGTAGCGCCACTAGCAGACTCACTAGACTGCATAACATCCCGCTCTTTTCCCTTCGTTTCGGTATAAATCATGGCGAGCACCAACTCTTCATTGGCTGGAGTATCTCTTTCGCTCAAGATTTCTCGCACCATGGGTTGGTAGGTCATGACTTGTTTAACATCCTGATGGATATGATAAGCTTTGTATCCTGCGAAAAGGAAGACTGCTAGCACAAGCACTCTTCTTATAAATTTAAACATTATTTACTTTGAATATCCTCGATATTTTTGATTAA